>NZ_JCACCM010000122.1:0-18660 GCF_059501405.1 Myxacorys sp. | reverse complement strand
ATAATGACTCAACTTGACCAGACCCTACTCCTAGCGTCACTGCGTAAGTCCTGTTTATGCTGGCTTCTTTAGTGTCAATGCACTGATACTGTCATTCTTGTACAAGCCAAAATTCACGGTTTTGCTTTAAAGCAAAACCGTGGATTTTGGCGATCGCAGCTAGTTTCGCCCATGCTATTGTCCAAAATAATCTAAGCGGCTGAATGAATTTTGTCCTACTAACAGCTAATCGTATGTATCTCAGCCAGTGAACCACTTTGTAGCTTCCTCAGCGATCGCAGCCGGAACCGTATGAGGTCCATTAAATTCTCGATACTGCACATCATATCTAGCTCGTTGCAACTGAGGCACAATTTTCCGACTACAGCGATCAATCTGAAGTACCGAATCGTAAGTGCCGTGGGAGATGAATAGGCGAGGTTGTCCTTTCTGCCCGGCGGGAGCAATAAATCCGGGCGAGAAGGCAATCACGTGAGTAAACAAGTCCCCGTTTGTGATGCCAACCGAGAGAGCATAGGAAGCTCCGTCAGAAAAACCTCCGATCGCAAGGCGAGCAGGATCGATCGCGCAACAGCGAAATGTTTGTGCCAGTGCTTGGTCAATAAAAGCAATGTCAGGACCATATTGCCCAAGAATAATATCCCAAGTCTTGCCACGCGAATCGACGGCAAGCAGAATCATGCCAAAGTCGTCCGCCAAGGGTCGTAGTAGATTTAACCCGCCTTCCGCATCCCCTCCAGCACCGTGTAGCGTTAACACGAGCGGCGCGGGACGATCGCGCTGATAACTCTTGGGCACATAGCGGAGTCCATCCCGTTGACCGTCTAGTTTCAAGGGGTGGAGTCCGATAGGCGTGGTTTCCGTGGGTTGGGTTGGACGGGACAACAATTGTCCTTCTGAAGGCTTTATTTTGCTCATCATGTTAATACCGTTGAATCTTCGATCAGTTTGCCAGCGTCCAAACGAATCGACCGAGCATGCCGTCGCGATCGTCGTGGAAAGGCTTGCCATTCCAAGATGAAGAAATCGGCGTCGCGTTGCTTGTGAACAGTTCACCGCCTATCAATCCACTTGAGCAGTTGATGACTTGGGCTTTGGCGTGTCTTCAGAGGAGGTGGGAGCGGATTGTACAGGCGTTAGCGGCTGAGAACTCGGAAGGTGTGGCGCGTCAGGAAGACTGGGTTCTGAAGACTCCAGCGATCGATCCTCTAGTGATTCTGTTTCAATCTTTTGTCGATCGCCAATCCCCGCTTGACGATGCGCCGTTGAAAGATCGGTATCAAAGTAGTCGTCTTGCTGCCCTTGATTGCGGTAGTCAGAGTAGGCATCAGTCATAATATGGCGACTTCCCTCAAAATTTGAGTGTACTTAACAGTAGGATTTCTGCAGAACTACTCAACCTACCTAAAGCAAGACGTTTTAACGAATTAGTCGAATAAAAAGATATGAAAACAGTTAAGGGATAAATCAGTTAAAGAATAAATATTGCCAAGGACACAAATTTGTCATTGCTCAAATTTATTGTTCAGCTTTATTGCTCAACACTCTTATTTTTGCGATAATCTTTATCCTTATTTGCTTTGCAGAATAAGCTAGAGCAGCTATTTCCAAGTTAGGCGGCTCTAAATCACGGTCTTTGCCTTAGTACCGAAAGTTGCAGTCGAGGAAGAGTAAAATGACCGGTAGCTCGGAGCAGAAACATGGCATCAACTTAGACAGGACTGTGTGGGAGTACGTGGCGGGAATGCCATCTGATAATCTCAAAAGTTGGGCTTGCTCCTATAGTGGTTACAGTGAAGATGTAGGGCGATCAGTTTGCCGACTTGAGGTTCCTAGAGATCGAGTTACCGTGATTTTGGGATTTGGCGATCGCTTGCAGATTAATCCTGTTGATTTAAAAACATCCCCTGTTAACTATCAAGCCTTTGTCGTTGGATTAGGTGAAGCTCCCTTACTTGTCAAACACGATGGCTTTCAACGCTGCATCGAAATAGAACTACTTCCTTGGGTTGCGAACAAGCTTTTTCGTGGAGCATCTGCTGAGTTTACGCAGGGTGTTGTTGCTCTAGAGGACATTTGGAGAAGTCAAGTAAATTTACTGGTCGAACAACTGAGTCAGATGTCGTCTTGGCAGAAACGCTTTGCTTTAGTGGATCAGTTTTTTTCAGAGAGATTTGCAGAGTCGAACCAAACCATTCGGTCAGAGATTCAATGGGCTTGGAACCAACTCGAACAATATGGCGGGTGCATCCCGATTCAACAATTAGCCAAAATGCTGGGCTGGAGCGATCGCTATTTTGCGGCTCGTTTTCGAGAACAAATTGGGATTACGCCGAAAGCGGCGGCGCGGCGGATTCGGTTCACTCGTGCTCATCGACAATTAACCCTTTCAGATAATTCGCTTAGCACGATCGCGGCAAACTGTGGTTATAGCGACCAAAGCCACTTTACACGAGAGTTTCATTTCTTTTCCGGATGCTCTCCAACCATCTACAAGAAAGCCCATTTTCTTGACCTCCTCGGTACTCCGGGTGAAATCATTCAAGGATAAGCGAGGTCAATTTTATTCAAGACATCACTCTTTAATGGGAGATACGATAGCTGTTTGTTAATCAAAGTTAGGAGATATTAAGATGCCTAGCGAAGTGTCTTACCTTGAGATCGGTACAAAAGATGCCGAGACTTCCCGTGCCTTTTTCGAGCAACTTTTCGGATGGAGTTTTCATCCAATGGGTAATGATAGTGAAGGTTGGTTCCAGACTCCATCGGTGAAAGCTGGTTTACATGGGAACGATCCAGAGCCACAGTTTTTAATCTTCTTCAGCGTTCCTGATTTGATGGCGGCTGTTGCACAAGTGAAGGAATTGGGCAGCGAAACTGACGAGCCAGGATCTGATGAACCTGACTTTGGGCGGTTTTGTGCTTGTCGTGACCCTCAAGGTGTCTGTTTCGGATTGCACCAACTACCCAACCGCACCGCCTAATAAGCCCGTTGCACACCGACCGCCGAGAGTCATCCGTTCTGATGCAGAGGTTATTGGCGGCGGATGAACGGGGTCGATCGCCGTCATAAGTTAACCCAGGAAAATTAAATTCTTCCTTGGTGAAGACGTTGAACGACACCAGCTTTGCTAAATCAATAGCGATCACTATTAGTGATTAGTGTTTTTGGGTAATTGCAGAAATTAACCTCACCATGAATATTCCGGTTTCTCCTTGGGCGTTGATGTCAGAAACCTGCTTTAAAGTGCTTCCAGCCGCTCGGAGCGATTTGAATCACTGGAAAATTCAGGCACAGCAGATTCCAAATTTAGAATTGCGTAAACAAGCTTTAACGAGCCTTGCAGACAAACAATTCCACTGTGAAGGTGGCTCGATTTATGGATTGCTTGCCAAAAACCATGGGCGAGAAGCGATCAGATTTATCGTCGCTTATCAAACAATTAGTGACTACTTAGATAATTTGTGCGATCGCAGCACCTCGCTTGATCCCGAAGATTTTCGTGCCTTGCACGAATCCCTCATCGATGCACTCACGCCAGATGCAAAAGGCACTAATTATTACCGAGTTCGAGACGATCAAGCCGATGGTGGCTACTTACAAAACCTCGTTAGAACGTGCCAGGACATCTTAGGTAAGATGCGGAATTACCCAAAAATTGCTCCCGCTCTGCATGAACTAGCAAACTATTACTGCGATTTACAAGTCCATAAGCATATCAAGGTAGAAGAGCGGGTTCCACAATTAAAGATGTGGTTTTCTTCGCATCAGAAACGCATTCCTGAACTCCGCTGGTATGAATTTTCTGCTTGTGCCGGATCAACTCTAGGAATTTTTTGTTTGGTGGCTTACGCATTTCATCAGGATTTGCCTGATGAACTTGCAAGTCAGGTCAAGAATAGTTACTTTCCTTGGGTTCAAGGATTACACATTTTACTAGATTACCTAATTGACCAGGAAGAAGATCGCATTCATGGAGATTTGAACTTTTGCTCCTACTATAAAAATAACGATGAAATGACCGAACGATTCAAGCATTTTATTCAAAATGCAACAAAAAGCGTTTCTCAGTTACCGCATACTCAGTTTCACCAACTAATCAACCAGGCATTGTTAGGAGTTTATCTTTCAAACAAAAAGGTCAGAAGACAACAGGAGGTTCAGAATATTGCAAAACAATTGATTCAATTGGGCGGTAGTCCAGCATCCTTCTTCTTTCGGAGTCGTTTACTCATGTCTCATTAAAGTTGAACTATATGAGGTTGAACTATGTCTAAAATTGCGATTGTTGGTGCAGGACCAGCCGGATGTTCAGCAGGATATCACTTAGCAAAAAGCGGGCATCAAGTGACCCTGATTGACAAGCAGTGTTTTCCCAAAGACAAGATTTGCGGTGATGGCATTAGTATTGAATCCATCCAAGCAGTATCGACCATGGGAATTTACCCTCAGGACATTAAAAAGAAGGCTTCTGAGTATGCGCCCATTCACCATTTTTTTCTAGGAGTCTCCAATCAAATTTCTCACAGTGAAACCACAAAACTTGAAGCTTACTGCATTCCCAGATTTGTGTTTGATCACCTTCTCTATGCGAAAGCAATTGATGCAGGATGTCATCCTCTGATGCAGATGGTGAACAAGCACGATTGGCAGAGTCAGGGGTTATATGATGCGTTTGATACCATTATTGATGCGCGGGGTGTTTATGCCGGTGAGGTAACTGCGATCGCCATTCGCACTTACTGGACGCTGAAGCGGCAAGATGTTTCTGAAACCGCGTTGGCTGAAGCTCAAATTCACTTCGATCGCAGCTTGGGGGCGAACGGCTACGGTTGGATTTTTCCAGTTTCTACGCAGCACGACTTGATCAAATTGAATGTTGGGGTCGGCGTTTGGTTGGATGAATATCAGAAAATTAACACCAACATTATTCAACTGTTTAAGCAGTTTATCCACAGCAACGAATCTGCACAACAGCTGTTTGATAAAGTGGTGTACCAACAGCCACCGAAGGTATTTCCTCTAGCGACTGCCAAGAAAGGTAACAAAGTTGCTGAGGGCAAAATTCTGAGGATTGGAGATGCGGCAAACCTAACCGATCCACTAACGGGTGAGGGCATTGCCAACGCAGTTCTCAGCGGCTCTTATGTTGCACAAGCCATTAACATGAGTCACACTCCCCATGCGGCAGCGGATAACTGGCAGTATCTTTACGAATCCCACTTTGAGGCAGATCTGCGGGCAGGTCTGCGCATCAAAGCGTTTAGAAAGTTTTCCTTCATCAATTACGGGCTGATTTGGCTGATGAAACACAATCCTCGCGTTGCTCAGCAGGTAAGCCATGCAGTTGCGGGGGTCGTCCCTTATCACGAAGTTTTAGCTTCTCTTAAATACTAAAGCGAATACAGAAGCCATCATAAAAAAAGTAGTCCTTTCGGGACTACTTTGACCATTAAATTCAATCTTTAGAATGTGCAAGTAAAACAAGCAATACACACTAGGTTGAAGGCTGAGAGGTTGAAGGTTGAACACTGGATGAACTTGTCATTTCGATTTCTGCTGACTTCACAAATCCATAGTAGAATGCGATCGCAGCAACAATGGCATTAAGCCAGACATTGTTACCAAACAGTGGCGTAATGCCAAATAGAGTATTGGTAAACGGTAGTAATCCTAAAACAGCACCTGCTGCATAGACGATTGCAAAGATGCGATTAAACACAATTGAGCCACTTAAGCTCGTGTAGGCAGCAATTCCCCAAACACCAACTAAAATCCCAATGGCATTATGGAAATAGTTGGTCGGAAACACACCGAATAGATAGCCAAAGCCTTTTGCAGGAATGAAGTTTTCTGGAGGAACGACAAAAGCAGGTACAAATCCGGCTAGACCCAGTAGCAAAAACAAGAGACCGATGCTCAAAGCAGCGTAACGAATTGACGAATTTGCAAAGGTTGATGTTTGCATAACTATGTTTTGGTTGTTAAAGAATTTGGTTGTAGATTAAACAAATGGTTTTGTTTTAGTAGACTACAAGTTTTAGTAGGCTACCAGACAGTAATAACTGGTTAATTCAGAATCCTTAGCGGATCAGTTGAAGCACATCCCGAAGCACACTATAACCGCCCAAGTCCCAAAGGAGATAGGCAACAAAACCAATCATTGCCAGCCGACCGTTCCATAACTCTTGCTGGGGGTTCCAGCCAAAGATCCAGGCGTTGCGATCGGCACCATTGTAGGCTGGAGCGACAGCAGGAACTTGATCAGTATTGATGTTTTTTGAAGTCTTCATATAAATAGCTCCCAGTTGCTCTGTTGCACCATTATGCTATCGAGTAAGATCGCAGTGTTTGTCTGCCATTAGAATTGGATTCCATCTATATCTAAAGATTGGCTTTGAGAGCGTTTAAGTGTTAGATCAACACAAGGAGAATTGCTCCTATAAAGAAAAGTATTCTTCTTTACTTCTGAATGCAATAAACACTCACACAAAGCCATAAATCCCCCCAGAGCGCTGTCTAGAAATACTCGGCTAGATACTTCAAAGAATTGAGCCAATTATAGGTCTACATTCTTATCATTGACGGGTAGCATAGGCAGGCTCTTTTGGTTCCAGATACTGCCGCCAGAAGGTAGTAGTGATCATCTCTTTTGCAGCGCTCTTCCAATCTTTACTGACGGATGACCAGTCAATTTTGCCTTTAGCAGCAACGCTAGACCATTGATCTAAAAGCTGAATACTCGCTAACTTATCCACCTGATTTTGGTTCTCATAGGTTCGGCTCAGCTTTAAGATGCTGAGATGTAGCACATCTGGCTCAGAGTGTTTGATAAAGTCTGGACCCTTTGTATAGTCCTCGAACGCTTTGATCAACATTTGAGCGCGATCGTAGTCGGATGCTAATAAGGAAGCCATGATCTCTTTGGTGAGGTTGCTGACGGTGTCGGCATAACTCGGTGATCCATGAATGGCAAAAGTAATTAAATCGTTGCGGAAATAGTAATAGGTTTCCCAATTCAAACTTTTTGCAGAGGAAGGGATATGCCACACTGCGATCGAGGGAAACGTTACGATCGGAACCCCTAACACTTTTTTAGCTCTGAGGCAGAACTCCACGTCATCTAATTTGATAAAAAGCGGCAGCGGTAATTTGATTTTCTCAATGATTTCTTTGGAGAAGGAGCAAAACCAAAATCCTCCATAATCTGCATCTTCTTCGATCAATAATTGGTTGAGCGAGTCTGTACTGCGCAGATCCATGTTGTAATTAAGAGCAGTTAAGGAGCCAAATCTACCCCTAACTGTAGGATCGTCGTTGAACGTTGCTCCTGCTTCATACAAAACGTGTTTTTTATTCAAGTTGAGTAAGCCACCTGCAACAATAAAGTCGCTCTTTGCGTACTCATGTAGAGAGAATAGTCTATAAATACTCTCGCTTTCTAACTCGATATCATCATCCATAACCAGGAAATGAGAGTAGCTGTCTTCCTCTAAAGCTTCAACTAACCCTCTGGTAAAACCGCCACTTCCACCTGCATTTTTATTAGGAATCAGTTTAAGTCTTGAATCGTTAAAACTAGCCTTTTCTAGCGTTCTACCATTATCGACAAGGAACACTTTGAAGTCTTTGTCTTGCAGATATTTATCCTGGAAAAGCGTAGCTAACGTATCTTTAACATAATCCTCTTTCTTGAATGTACAGATAACAATTCCTAGAGATATTTCTCTGGCTTTTGTTTCATCCGTTGCAATCCATCCCTCTTGAAAAATTCCCTGTTCGCTTAAGCAGACAATTTCGATGTAGAGTCTACCAGCACTTACCCCCTGAAGAAGCTCGATGGGCGGAAGTTTCACTGGGTTTGGGAGTTGGCAGTTCTCGAAATTTCCTTCAAAGATCTTTTCTCGATCGCTGCTTTGATTAACTTCTCTGTAAACAAAAACCTTGAAGTCACCTTCCAGTTTCAGCAGATAATAAATAGAGTGAAGCGTTGTATATTTAGCGTAATATCTTTCGTAGAATGAATTGAAGTAAGAGCTAGAAGAGATTAGACCTCCCCGACGCAGAACAATTCCCTCATTCTCTTCCTGGTAGTTGATCGAGACAGCTTCGTTGCATTGGATGTATAGAGCAGAACTCTCAACTGACTTTGGAAGCTTTATTCTACCGACTATGTTCATGGAGTACTCACCCATTCCTTTGTAAATTTGCTGCTTTAGAAAAAAAGCAGTGATTCTTGCTCAATTTGTTTAAATGTTTAAGATTGAAACGCTTTGCTAAGAATTGCGTTTTTGGTTCGATTTTGGCTAGAACAAAGATACTTTTCTAGCCTAATTTACTCTCATTAACGTAACGAAAAAGGAATTAGCATAGAATCAACCCATCGGTGGATTTACTACTTTGAATCAGTTCCTTGGAGAGGGATTAACTAGACGAAGCTTGCCCGGCTGATTTATTCACCAAAGCACGAGAAAAATCAGATTAAAATAGCCCGAGCCCGATTGCAATTTAGCCTCTCGCAACTTTTGCCAACTCCATGAACAGTAAAATCAACACCCGTTCGACCATTCATCTGAATGAAGCTTCTTTGTCTCGTTTACCGCAAAATGTGCGTATTCCGAAGTACGATCGCACTCAATTAATCAATGGCATTGTTCATATCGGAGTCGGTGCATTTCATCGAGCGCACCAAGCACTCTACCTGGACAACTATTTTCATCAGACTCTCGATCGACACTGGGGGATCTGTGGCGTTGGACTGCTCGAACAAGACAAGCGACTACGTGATGCGTTCCAAGCCCAGGACTGTTTATATACCCTAGTAGAGCGGGCACCTGCGGGTGACTCAGCGCAAATTATCGCCTCGATTAATCGCTACTTATTTGCACCAGATAACCGTCAAGCTGTGATCGAAGCACTGGCAGCACCAGAATGCCGCATTGTTACGCTCACGATTACCGAAGCTGGGTACTACTACATTGAAGGAAGTGGCGAATTCGATGTGAACCATCCGACGATTCAGCACGATTTGCAACATCCCGAAGCGCCGATCGGCACATTTGGTTTTTTGAGTGCTGCTCTTGAGCGGCGGCGCAACCAGGGATTACCTCCATTTACGGTGCTGTCGTGTGATAACTTGCAGGGCAACGGCGCGATCGCACGAAATATGCTGACCGCGTTTGCAGAACTGCACGATCCGCATTTGGCACGTTGGATTACGGAAAACGTGGCATTTCCAAACAGTATGGTCGATCGGATTACGCCAGCGACCACCGAATTAGACAAAATGATGGTTGCGGAAAAGTTTGGAATTGACGATGCTTTTCCGGTTGTCGCAGAACCCTTTATTCAGTGGGTGATCGAAGACTCCTTCTGTGCTGGTAGACCCGATTGGGAGACGGTTGGCGTGCAAATGACCAGCGATGTTCATGCTTATGAACTGATGAAAATTCGGTTGTTGAACGCAAGCCACGTCCTGATTGGCTATTTGGGAGTACTGGCAGGCTACCGTTACGTTGATGAAGTCATGGCTGATCCCGTATTCCGGCAAGCGGTGAGTGCTTTGATGGAAGAGGTGACATCTGTGCTACAGCCGGTACCGGGAATTGATCTGAGCGACTACAAAAAAACGCTCATTGAACGATTTGCCAATCCCAAAATTCAGGATCAGCTTCCGCGCCTTTGTCTGAATGGTTCAGCCAAACTGCCAAAATTTATTCTCGGATCGCTTCGAGATCAGCTACAGCGAGGCGGGGAGATTAATTACCTGAGCTTGGTGATTGCCGCTTGGTGTCGCTACCTCAACGGTCAAGATGATCAAGGAAATGCGATCGCGATCGATGACCCCTTAGCAGATCTGCTAAAGCAACAAGCTCGCATCGGCGGATTAGATCCGAGACCCTTGCTTACCGTGTCTGAGATTTTTGGAGAAGATTTACCTCAGTCGCCTCGGCTTGTTGAAGCCGTGACCGACGCCTTGAGCAAACTCTATAAGATTGGCGCTAGAGCCACGTTGGTTGAGTTAGCTGAAAGACATCAAATCATTCGCTAGTGCCACTGCGCCCCACAAGGGCGCTTCATCTCCTAGGGCTGCTGGCACAATTTCAAAGTTCACCTCTGGCAAGGCCGTCTCTCTAGCAACGCGGCGCACAACTTCCCAAAAGTTTACGCCTGCTTTGGTCACACCACCCCCCAGCACAAACTGCTGGGGATTCATCAAGTTTGCGGCATTCCCAATGCCCACTCCCAATGCCCAGCCCGCCGTTTCTAGCACTTCACGGGCTAGTTCATCTCCTTGAGTCGCTGCCCGACTAACAATCTCACCCGTGATAGCTTCTAGATCATCTCCAACGAAATGACGTACCCCTTGTCCCCGGCTAGGGAAGCGCTGCATCGTCTCTCGAACCTGTTGAGCCATATAGGGCCCCGATGCTAGTCGCTCTAAACATCCTTGCTTACCGCATAAACAAAGTGGGCCTTTTGGATGAACAACCGTATGACCAATTTCCCCCGCCATGCCGTCTGCACCCCGCCAAGGGCGCCCGTCGAGAATCCAACCCCCGCCAACGCCCGTACTGACAGTGATGTACATCAAGCTGTCACATCCTTGCCCAGCGCCAAAACGATGCTCCCCCAATGCTGCCACGTTAGCGTCGTTGTCCACACTGACCGCTACACCAAATTCTTTGGACAGCAGAGAGGCTAAGGGAATGTTCTCCCAACCAGGGACATGATGCGAGAGCCGCACATTTCCAGTAGAGGCATCCACGGGCCCTCCAAAACTAACGCCGATCGCGGCGGGTTGTGAGCCTTGTAGCAGATCGTGAATCAGCGATCGCATGATTTCCAGATCAGTAGTAGCATTCGCGTTGGGGGGTGAAAAGGCGCGTCGGTGAGCAAACCACTGTTTCTCGCCCGCCCTTAACACCGCAGCAGCGTGCTTTGTACCTCCAAAATCAAGCGCTAAGAGCAAGGGGAGCACGTTAGATTCAGGCATTTTTGGTTTCTAAGCTTGTTTTCATTAGGCAGGAGCATTTATGAACTGTTGACGACGAGTTCTTGGTTTGTCTCCGATCGCTTATGCGGCTTCTGACAATAGCCCGATCAACTCAGGCATTTGCTCAATGATGTGTTGGGCACCGGCCGATCGCAGCGCAGATGCACGGCTGCTTCGTTCACTTTCGTTGATATGCGTTCCGCCGATATAACCGATGATCTGCGGAATTCCAGCCGCAACCGCAGACTTGACCCCACTGACAGAATCTTCAACCGCTACGCAGCTCGAAACATCAGCATCCAAACACTTTGCAGCGTGCAAATAGATGTCTGGCAGTGGTTTTGGTCGCCGAACCGGGAGAGAGTCGTGAGCGCTAAACGTTTGATTGCTGGGAAAATAGGAGGTCAAGGCAGATGCCGCAAGACAAGCACTCAGCCGCCGTAGACTACTGTTGCTCACCAGGGCAAACCCAACTCCGCGATCGCGCAAATTAGATAGCACTCCGGGCGTTCCTTCGGTCGCTCTAGCCTCTAGGCTCAAATGCGCGATCGCTCTGTTTTCCTCTTCGGTAACGAGCCGCGCAATATCTGTCTCACTCAGCGCCGTTGGCGAGTCTAGATAGATTTGCGCCAATATCTCCTGATAAGGTTTACCAGCAAAGTTTTTGATAAATTCAGGCAAATCGTAGAACCGCGCTCCAGGAAACTCAGCAGCAACCTCAGCAGTCAGTCTCCAGGCGCTTTTGAGGGCGATCGTCTCACTATCGACCACCGTGCCATCGTGGTCAAACAGGACAACTTTAGGCGGCTGAGATGGTTTCATAATGCTCCTCACAGTAACGTTTTAGTGTAGCCAATAGTCCATCATTCTGAATCTCCTGCAACGTGCGATCGCATTCTTGATCGAGGATCTCTGTGCATTCACATGGCTCTAAGCCAATGATCTGACTGAGTGCTGCTCCTGCTTGAATGGCTGACATAACACTCGGTTTATCGTTCGCCTGATAGGGTCTGCCCGACTCAGCACCCTCTCTGACTGTAAGTATCCATGCTGCGATCGGAAGCATCAAGCGCCTCAGGTTGACGTTCTGAGCATGGGCATCCTGAACAATCGGAACAATATATTTGCCTATTTTTCTGGCGGTTTCCGCTGAAATTCTTTCGATCGTATCGGGAAGCGCCTCGTTACTAAATCTAATTAATACCTGATCCCGATAGGGTTCACACATCTGATAGGGCACAGGTGTGGCAACAGCAATGTCATCCATGAGGAGCTGACTAAACCAGTGAAATTCAGGTAGCCTGACCGCCTCATGGACATACTCAATCCCAACCCTGACCGCTAAACAAGCGATGAAAGAGTGCATTGCATTCAAGAATCTCGACTTCATATAGAGATAGGGAGTAATGTCATCAGTCATGATTACTCCGGTTTCTTCCCAGGCAGGTCTATCTCCTTTAAACTTGTCTTCTACAACAAACTGCCAAAAGGGTTCTGTAATGATCGGAGTGCGATCGAGAACCTGCAACAATTGACGAGGATAGCCATCGTCGGAGTCATGGGCTTGAGGCACAATTCTATCGACTACGGTGTTTGGAAATGTCGCGTTAACTCTGAGGTAGGCAGCAAGCTTAGGATCAATTAGGCCAGCATAGGTTAACACTGCTCGCTGTAGAATTTCGCCATTTCTGGGCAAGTTGTCACAAGACAATGTGGTGAATGGTGCAATTCCGCGATCGCGTCGTCGCCGCAGTGCTTCTACGATAAAACCAATGGCAGTGGTTGGAGCCGCAGGATTGTTTAGGTCATGGGCGATCGCGTCGTGGGCAGTATCGAGATTAAACCGCGAGTCTAAACAATAGCCGGCTTGAGTCACAGTTAGGGTCACAAGATGCACAGAAGGAGACGCCATCAACTCAAGCACATAGTCGTATTCCTCTGCACCATTAACGATTTGATTAATCGAACCGATCACTTCTGCTGACTCATGATTTTCAGTACTGCAATAGCGTTCGATTAAGGTATAGAGATAGTTTTGTGGTTGTAATGTTGCAATGGTGCGTCGGCTCTTGAGACTAACGCCGCAGATCCCCCATCGCTGGTCTTGGAATCTTTTTTGTGCAAGATATCGATGAATGATGCGGGCGAGGTGTCCTCTAAAAAAACGGCCAGGTCCGAAGTGGACAATCCCGGTGCTCAGCGTTCTGCGATTGTAGGGAGACTGTTGGTTCCACAACTCAGTGACAGTCGGGAGGGGAACGCTTTGGGGTTTTGCTTGAGTGAATACAGCCTCAGTAGCTGACGAGACGTCACTGCTCATGACCTTTGTGTTCATAACATTCCTATAAATATGGAAGTGTTGTAGATGTGCTGGGTTGTAGATGTGCGGGTTAAATCTTTTGGAACACTGACTGATGCTTAAATGGAGAAACGCGATCGCAGTAGATACTCACTTCAGCAAACCTAGGTTCTGCCCAATTGCAGGAGTGTGTCCTACCTGTGCAAAATGGCTGAGTCGCCCTCCTCCTGAACCCTTCTTCCCAAGAGAGATTTGAGAAGATTTGATACATAACTGGGATGCTCCCAATTGCAGTTTCTCACCCAGAGAGGAGATCAGTCGCTTTGTTCGCTCGCTTTCAGAAGTTACATTCTGATAGCTCAGTTCGTCTTCTCATATTATTTGTGAGCGAAATTCTTGCTATCCATCATTAGTAGAATCTTCCAAAATAGTTGTTTGCAACGATTCCCTAGCCAAGGGTTTAAGCCCTACGAACAAGCTGTTACTCAGGATAGAGATGACGCAGAAGACTTGCCGCTACTTTGAAAGGAATTCGACGATGTAGAGACTCAACAGCTTAGAGATTCAACATTAAAGATTGAACAACAAATAGAAATTGAACATCAGCTTTGGTACGTGATTACATCGATTCATTCCAGAGTCAGAGGCTAGTGAAATAATGGCAACTGTTTATGGTGATCTTCAGGGCTTAAAATCGAGTCAAATTAAACAACTTGAGCAGCTATATCAAGAACGGCTCCCCAGCGATCGCTTCATCACCCCCGAATTTGCTGAACACATCGCCGCGCTCAGTCAGGCAGTCCATCATCCCCTGTGTTGCTACGTGAATCGTCGCGGACAGGTGATTCGGGTTGGAGTCGGCAAACCGATGCAAACCCAACTTTCCGAGTCTGATTTACCTCGCCGCAGTCGCGATCGCCTCAGCGGAATTCGTTGTTTAGTGGCTCAGTTTCAACCGCTGGATGCCAGTGAATTCATCGCAATGATTCGGCAGCGATTAGATGCACTCGTGGTATTAAGGGTAGGGGACACTAAGAAAGGCTCTACTCACTCTATTCAGCAGTCTTATTTGGCGCATATTGTTCCGGATATGGAGCAACCGTGGCAGGTCGAATCAGTTCCGCTTGAAGCACTGATTGAGCAAGATGCAGACGATCTCATTCATGAATGGGAAAGCGATGTACAAGCTTCAGGATTTGATCTGTCAGAATCTCAGACTGTACAGTCGGATCACGATCGCGCGTTGCTAGTTGGATTGCAGACTGATGAACTGTCAGATCAGCAGTTTCAAGACGGCATTGATGAATTGGTGCGACTGGTGGAAAGTGCAGCAGGTGAAGTGGTTGGACTTGTGCAGCAAAAGCGATCTCAGCCCCATCCTCAGACTGTTGTAGGTCAGGGAAAAATCGAAGAAATTACTTTGGAAGCTCAGCGAGCCGGAGCAAATTTAATTGTTTTCAATCAAGATATTTCTGCAACCCAAGCTCGTAATTTAGAAGAGCAAATTGGGGTGCGGGTGGTCGATCGAACTGAAGTCATTTTAGATATTTTTGCTCAACGAGCGCGATCGCAAGCAGGAAAACTTCAGGTGGAATTAGCTCAGCTAGAATATCTGCTCCCTCGACTACGGGGAAGAGGACAGGCAATGTCGCGGTTGGGTGCAGGAATTGGGACACGTGGACCGGGGGAAACAAAGCTTGAAACCGAACGCCGCACGATTCAGCGTCGAATTGCTCAATTGCAGCAAGAAGTGAATCAGCTTCAGGCACATCGCGCCCGCTTACGGGATCAACGAGATCGTCAACAACTTCCCACGATCGCGCTGGTTGGCTACACCAATGCAGGCAAATCGACCTTGTTGAATGTGTTGACCCGCGCGGAAGTCTACACTGCCGATCAACTCTTTGCCACGCTTGACCCAACCACTCGACGGCTAACCATCAGCAACCCGAACACGCATGAGCTAAGAAATTTGCTTCTTACTGATACGGTTGGTTTTATTCACCATCTGCCTCCTGCCTTGATGGATGCGTTTCGCGCCACCCTAGAAGAAGTCACCGAAGCTGATGGACTCTTACATATTTTGGATTTATCTCATCCTGCCTGGGCGCAACACTTAGAATCGGTGGAAACTGTTCTGTCTGAACTACCTGCGATTCCGCCCGATGCGCTGCTCGTGTTTAACAAGATTGATCTCGTCGATCGCGAGACATTGACCCAAGTACAGCAAATGTACCCGGATGCCGTGTTTATTTCTGCGATCGAACAAATCGGTTTAGATCTACTCCAGCAACGGTTGGTAGAGCTAGCAGATACATTTGCAGTTCCCAAACTTGCATCAAACGCTTGAGCAGAAAACAGCCTGTATTAGACAATGCACCCGCGGTTAAACTTTCCATTGATCACACCTTCCATTAGATAGAAGCTGCAACATTCTGTAATCGTTAACTTATCGCAAATAGCAGCATCGAGTGGAGCGCCAATTGTACCCGTCGTTCACTAAAAAGGGATTTACTGATGCCCATCATTGAGACAAAGACTAATCCGATGGTGATCAACATGGGTCCGCACCATCCTTCCACCCATGGTGTTGCGCGGCTAGTTGTCACTCTGGACGGCGAGAATGTGATCGACTGCGAACCTGTGATTGGCTATCTGCATCGTGGCATGGAGAAGATTGCCGAAAATCGCACAGTTCAAATGTACATTCCTTATGTCAGTCGTTGGGATTATGCAGAAGGAATGTTCAATGAAGCCGTAACGGTCAATGCGGTTGAAAGATTGGGAAAGATTCCAGTTCCCAAACGGGCGAGCTACATCCGCGTCATTATGCTGGAACTGAATCGCATTGCAAACCATTTACTGTGGCTAGGACCTTTTGCGGCAGATATAGGTGCACAAACGCCCTTTTTCTACATCTTTCGGGAACGCGAGCTAATCTATGACCTCTGGGAAGCGGTGTCGGGCTATCGGATGGTCAACAATAACTATTTTCGAGTGGGCGGTGTTGCAGTCGATTTACCTTACGGTTGGGTCGATAAATGCGCTGATTTTTGTGAATATTTTCTACCCAAAGTCGATGAGTATGAACGGCTCTTGTCAAACAATCCGATCTTCCTGCGACGACTGGCAGGACTGGGAAACGTTAGTCGTGAAGATGCAATTAACTGGGGCTTGTCGGGTCCAATGTTGCGGGCTTCGGGCGTGAAATGGGATTTACGTAAAGTGGATCACTACGAGTGCTACGACGATTTTGATTGGGACATTATTTACGAAACCGGAGGCGATGTTTTAGCGCGTTATTTTGTTCGAGTCCGAGAAATGCGCGAATCGGTCAAGATTATTCAGCAAGCTCTGAAGGGACTACCAGGTGGACCTTTCGAGAATTTAGAAGCGAAGCGACTGGCAGGAGGTCCTAAGTCAGAATGGAATGAATTTGACTATCAATTTATTGGTCGCAAAGTTGCGCCGACCTTCAAAATTCCTAAGGGAGAACACTATGTTCGGGTTGAAAGCGGCAAAGGTGAGTTAGGCATTTTTATTGTCGGTGACGATCATGTGTTTCCGTGGCGTTGGAAAATTCGCGCCGCTGACTTCTGTAATTTGCAGATCTACCCTCATTTACTGAATGGGATCAAACTTGCAGACCTCATGGTCGTTCTAGGCAGCATTGACATCATTATGGGATCGGTCGATCGCTAGTATTGTCCCAAAAAAATTGCTCTCAATACTTTCCGAAAAACACTATGACACAATCTTCCAATCAGCCTGATCCTTCAATGAACGGGTACTCGCTGATCAATCCGAGCGCACATCCGCCGACCATTACAAATCAACTTTCAGAGAATGTAATCTTGACCACGATTGATGATCTTTACAACTGGGCGCGGCTGTCGAGCTTATGGCCCCTATTGTATGGAACTGCGTGCTGCTTTATTGAGTTTGCGGCATTGATTGGATCGCGGTTTGACTTCGATCGCTTTGGTCTGATTCCGCGTGCTTCCCCGCGACAAGCTGACTTGCTGATTTTGGCAGGGACATTGAACATGAAAATGTCAGCCCCAACGTTACGGCTTTACCAACAGATGCCAGAGCCGAAGTATGTGATCGCGATGGGAGCCTGCATGATTAGCGGCGGGATGTTTAGTGCAGATTCTCCGACCGCAATTCGGGGAGCAGATAAAATTCTGCCGATCGATGTTTACATTCCTGGTTGCCCGCCCCGACCAGAGGCGATTCTAGACGCGATCATTAAGCTACGAAAGAAAATCTCGAACGAATCGCTGCAAGAACGAGGCATCACGCGGCAAACGCATCGCTATTACACGACACCGCATAAGATGAATATTCTACCGCCTGCGAATACGGGGGAATATATTCGATCGCAGTTCTACCACAAGCCTCCTGAAGCTCTAGCAGAGGAAAAAGGAATTCCCTTACCAGAACTGCTAAAACAAATGGAACCCCAACCCACCAGCGAAGGTTCAGGCGCATAATTCCACTTTACTTTTGAGGATGAATGAAGCTTGACGATGATGGGCGATTGCGAACTCTTTCAAGCCTTGCTTCAAATTCTGACGTGAATTCAGCCGAAGGGCAAAAACTTTCATTAGACTCAGTGAGCAATCGCAGCACCAATACGCTTCAAAATTCTCAGAGCATCTACGAGTTTATTTCGACGAGGTAAGAGAAGGCTCTCGATAAGTCGTATTCACGTTGAAATGATTTGAGGAAGATGAAACTAATTCCATTCATGATCATCCCGAATATAGAATGTTCAAAATAGGGGTTTGCCACCACATATGCCAACGTTTGCGGAACGGCTAATTTTCACTAACAGAAGTTCGTTTTGCTTCGACAAAAACTGCCCAAAACTGATCTTGAAAAACTAAGGCATCAATGCATCCCTTTAGAATCTCTTTGCCGTCATCTAGCTCAAATTTAGCAGGCGTTCCCGTTCTGAAGCGAAAGGGTGGAGTATAGAATCCTACTAGGTCAAGTAATGGAGACAAGACCAACATTTTTACGGTTTCTTCTATCAGTTTTCCGTGTTCCATCTGATAGACACACTTTCGCTTCAGTTGCTTGATGCGCTCTTGCTCGACTTCACTCAGTTCGGGCAGATGGTCAAACCATTCAGGAAAAAATGAATCGCTTTCAGTTCGCTAAGAGTGCATTTCTAAATTAATGATTAAGCTGTTTTCTCCTGTTCGCCAAGACGTTGCAACATCAATCGAATCATTGCACCCTGAATCATTGCCTCGCTGACTTCTGGTAAGAGTTCATAGTCTTTGCTTAACCGACGATTTTGGTGTTGCATACTAAGAAATGATGATGTAGGACTGAGTTATGAACTGCCCTCGC
>NZ_JCACCM010000121.1:0-157593 GCF_059501405.1 Myxacorys sp. | reverse complement strand
TGCTCACGATATTTGTCGCCTCTTTTCCTTTTTGCAATAAATCAGCCCTGCCCCACTATCGGGAGATTGAACCATCATTTGGTGTTGCGCGATCGGGTCGCCTAGAAATACCCCAACGCCTAGCACGCCTTCCTTTCCGATGATTCCACTTTCAACACTCGCTCCGTCTTCTAGAATCGTGACTAATGAAATGATCCCTTGGTTAGGGAAATAGACATAGTCGATCTTGTCACCAGGATCATAGAGAGTTTTCTTTAGAGGGAGATCAACCGCTTCTAAATGTGGCAGAATGCGCTGATATTCCTCGTCGGGTAAGGCGGCGAGCAGTTGATTCTTAGATGGACCGAAATTCTGCAACAAAATAGTCTCCTAAGCCAATAGTGTTAACTAACGGCACAAGGAGGGGAATTCAGAGCCTAGTCCTAGTGGCAATACTTTAGAGTGAAAAGCTCGAAGGCATGAACTTTCAGCAGATGATCTAATTTTAGCCTAGATTTTGATGGTTAAGTGTTGGTAGTTTAAGCCGCAGACAGTGGAAACCCGGGGGCTAGCAACCCTGTAACCAATAGCCTATCTCTGGGAATGGAGGTAATCTCTCTGCTAGCGGAAGAATCTGATGTGAATTGTTTGTGTTCTGTTAACTACATTGCAGCGCCAAATGCTTCCCAATTCTGAAACCTCTTCTCCTCCGGCATTCTGCGGTCTAATGCAGCAGCTCACGAGTCTTTCGCTTATTCTTCTCCAACAGTTTCAACAGTTAGATCAATGTGGCCTACAGCTTTTAGTGCTGATTGTATTAAAACGCATCCAGAAGATGAGCCTTCGGAATGATCCACAAAAACATAATAGTAGGGTTCATTACCGCAATAATCCCACGGGTGAGGCTCATTTATGAGGCTTGCAATCTCGCCAACTTTTCCCACCGTCCACGGTTGTTTGTCATTGTGAAAAATGAGAACCTTTTGATTGAGTTGATATAAATGTTTTGGCAGATGGTCACTCATTTGTTGTTGATTCATGTTGATAGCTGAAACAACCAAAGGTAGAGAGGCAGAATTTTCGGCGTAACCTTCGGCGTCAGTTCGGCGTAACCTTCGGCGTAGAGCTTCGGCGTCCAATCGGCCTAGGGAGTGCCGAATTGGACGCCGAAACGCCGAAACGCCGAAACCGACGATTCAAACTGTTAGTAAAAGACGCCACTCCTTGAGGGAAGAATCGCGCCATTCGCCCAACTGGATGTTACTTAAGGCGATTAGCAATTGCTTCGCATGTTCGGTGTTGAGACCGAAATGTTTACCCCAATTACTCCGCAATTTCTCAACCGAGATCCATCCTTCTCCTTCACAGTATTGAGCACCTTTTCCTGTGATGTATTCCACCAGCGCCCATCCCACATCCCCACAGCACTGCATCACCTCTTGTTGAATTTTGAGCAGAGAATTAGCCTGATCTGCGATGGGCAATCCCGCATGAGGGACAGCGTAACGACCGCTCGCCGGTTCAGTTGGTGCGGGTGGCGCATACAGCTCAGCAAGCGCTTTCAACTCTTGGTCATAGTCCACACCGATCGCCGCCATGTTGACTTGATGCCGGCCCATCACTTGACTATTCCATTCCCGCTCTTTCAGTGAATCGACTAAATCAGCTCGCCGGCCTTCCTTTTGCCATTTTGGGAGCAGTGTTACGGCCACAATAAAACAGACTAGCGGGATAAACATCGTCAGCAGTTGCAAGCCGGGGGGAAGCGAACCGACAAAGCAAACGGCACAAAACCAGGTGAAGCACCCGAGGCCAAACGATACGGCCCACTGCTTACCGTAATTTTCTTGAGGCAACCATTTCAGGAAATTAGCCATCCGACAGCCCCCCCTAGAATGTATGTGCCGGCGATACCGATCGCGATCCCTAGCGTGGTGTCCTCTTCCCATCCGAAATAGCGATCCAATAGGGGGCCGGCGAAGTAGGCCACAAAAACGAGCGCAGCAAGTAATAGAAACACAGTCCACAACCCAATGCTGAGTGGGGGGAGATTTCTAGCCATTAGCCCTAAAAAAGAACTAATGGCTAGACTCAAACCGCCAAAGGTTAAAAGTCTAGCCATCTTAAACATGATTAAATTCTCCTAGAAGTTATCTCCACCGCTTATCTACATCGGTGTGGAGCGCTTTCAGCTCTTGAACTCTCACCGTCGCTTCATCCTGAGCAGCTCCCAAGGAGTAGCCCATGCCGGCATAGACCGGCGTGAGGCCGGCGAGCGTTTTCGCTTTGTTCACGTCGGCCCCTTTCTTCGCAGCCACAGCGCGAGCAACGCCGGTTTGATAGCCACGGAATGCAACCTGATCGCGAGTATCGGCAGTCTCGATCGCTTTCAGCGCGGTGTAGGCTTTAGCATTCGTTTTCGATTGCCGCTTACGAGTTGCGGCCTTGAGTCGCAGTTGATCGACCTCCTTTGTCGTGAAGTTTTGGTGCTTTGAAATTACTTGCTCGGTTCTAATCTCGCTATTGTCTCCAGGATTCCAGGGAGTCGGAGCACCGCTTACAACCTGCATCACATCGTTAGGAGCCATTCCCCCAACTTTGCCGCTTGTACCGTTTCTCGTTTGACCTAATCTCATTGAATTACCTCTTATTTACAGAACGCTAAACATTGGGTGGGTACTACGATTTGCCTTTCTACAACCATTGGCTTCTCAACGACTGTAGGAGCGGGGGCCGCGATTTTGCTGCTGATGATTGCCGTTACACCGGCGATCAGGAGTCCACCAACACCAACGGCTAACCAGGTTCGATCGATCTTCTCGGCTTGCATCCGGTTGAAAACCTCGGTAGGGATAACGTGGTAGTCCTTCCCCGCATGGTTGTAAGTGGGGAAATCATGAGGCCGCGCGGTTTGCCACTGGTACTGTGGCGGCGAGCGATGCTTATCAATGTTTGGCATGATGTTACTAGTGATAAATGAACGAAAAAGAGCGATCGCACTGCTACCAGGGTGCGATCGCTCTTTTGTTAGAAATGAAATTAGAAGATGCATAATTTAATTCTCTGTAGTGGTAACAGAACTACGGAGCGCTGCCGGGGGAAGTGTCTGCTTCCGCTCGGCTCTATAAAGTTTTCAATCTCACCTCCTTAACAATTAAGTAGTGATCGAACGCTGAACCTCATGCCATTTGAGTTTCAGCGTTCTTCATTTCTGGACAAAAACTGTCGGGCAAATCGTCCAAGGTGCATTTGAGGGCAGCGCATAAAGCCTTGGTCTGCTTAATCGTCAGCCTTGGCTCTGCCCTACCCTTTTCCCAATTCCGAATAGTGTGATCAGTTACTCCAAGACGCTCTGCTAAAGCTTCTTGGGTAAGACCGGCTTTTTCTCGAAGTGGCACCAGTGGAGACCTCTTACGTTCTTCCTCCTGCATCTTATCGTAAAAACATTTACCCGTAAAACGTTTTACGCTATCTTGTGAAAGTTACTCGTAAAACGTTTTACGGAGGGACGTGAAACATGGGTAGACAGGACAAAACCCGCCTATTTCTAGGCGTTTCACGGAGTCAGAGGCTTTTGTGAGCAGGGGTCAAGCAAACGGTACTGATGTTTTCTCCCATCAATCCAGAACCTTCCTGCCCTTGTTGCCTCAATTCTCACCCCTTTCAGTGGCTAGAAACTGAAACACAACCAACAACCAACACCATGCAGACTCAATATGACGAACGGTATGCAGATCGAAAGCACAACCTAGCCAGAGACTCAGCAATCCTCGACGTGATCACCGAAGAGTACGGCTCCGACCTCCAGCAACTAAGCGACGGTCAGCGATGGAAACTTCTCTTTGAACTCGCCCAAGACGAGACCGATCGACATCTACCGATTCCCAGCGCGCTCGCTGCCTCCGTGAATCGCCTCTCATACAACGGTCGAATCAAATTACTTAAAGCGATCGCCGTTCATCTCGACGACGAATAAAAACACAAGAGGGGAAAGAGTGTCGCAAGCACCCTTCCCCCTTTTTTTGAATATGTCCATCCGTGTACACCCTTCCATGATGTGACCAACAAAACATCGTGGAATCTACCAACATCAGACTGTCAAGCCAATGATATCAAACTTTTCCAAGCATACTTCCAAGTCAGATGCTCTCGCTGACTTGGAGGCGACAACTCGTGCTCGCTTTGAGGACAGAGTTTTAGAATCGACCGCTCTCAACCTCACTTCTCCAGAGCTTGCCAGAAAAGAACTCGCTCAAATCGGCAGAAGCTACGACATTCCGCTCGAAGTCATGGAGCAGGTCGCTGAGGTCTTAATGAAAGACCGTTTAGGCGTAGACCTGGAAGAACGAGAGTTCACGAGGATGGTGGAAAGCATTCGTGAAATTGAAGCGATCGTCGATGCCGGGCTACGAGAATTCAAACTTGCCAAGCTCGCCAAGCGGCTCAAGATTCCGCAGTCTGCCATGATGAACAGCTATCACAAGGCACTAATCAACCAAGCTCCATTCGTTGCTTACGATATGGATCAGCTCGACGAGCTTTGTGTCCAAGTCAAAGAATGGATTATCAATGGCTGGATTCCCAAAGGCATCGTTCTCCTACTCCATGCTCTCGGTGGCACGGGCAAGTCCCTACTGATTTACGAGCTAATCGAGTGCATCGTCAAAGGGCAGCCGTGGAATGGCTACCCTGTAGCTCAAGGCAGAGTCCTAATCCTGCAATCCGATGAGCCGGTAATCGTCACTAGGGAACGCCTCAAAATTCGAGACCTGGAGAAATCTCATCCCGTGCAGCTCGTCCCCGGCTGGCAAGTCGAGAACATGCCGCGACTAGAAGCCTATCTGAAGCAATACCAGGACACTGGCGACCCGGTGAGATTCTGCATGATCGATTCAGTCACGGCCATCAATCGCAATACCCTAATCAGCGAGAATGACACGGAATACGCTCGTTTCATGCTGCAACTAAACGACTTAGGAGATCGCTACGGCTGCACCTTTGCCGTGGTTCACCACTCCAACTCCGACGGGCAATCACGCGGAACCAAAGCCCTCTACAACTCCGCCTCAGAAGTTTGGGGCATGGGTGTGACCGATGAGCAGAGCGGGGAACGCATCATTCGAGTGCAGAAAACCCGCATGGGACGGCCGCCAGGGCGCTATAAGTTCCAATTCGATGAGGAAACCTTCACCTTTGCCTACGTCGGTCAAGAAGGAGAAGAGAACGAAGAAACCGCTCACACCGAGAAGCGGATTGAGTTGTGGCTGAACGAAGACGGGAATTTCGGAGTTGGGTTTGAGGCAGAAGAGATCGCCCACTACCTGCAACTAAATAAGAACACCGTTCGCAAGGTTCTCAAGGAGATGTGGGCTAAAGGTTTAGTACTGCGGTGTCCAAAGGCACACAGCCGCGCAATGCTCTATCACTGTGGACCTATAACGATCGCGGATAAGGGTCGATCAGTACGCGATCAGTACGCGATCAGTAGCTCCAACGGAGGCCAAATGGACGTTTCAGCCTCTACTGATCGACTGATCGACCAAAACGCGAATTTTTCACTATCAGGAATTGCGAATTTGGCCGATCAGTCGATCAGTAGCACGATTCAAGAGGCAACCAACGGAGTAGATAAAAGGATCGTAGCTACTGATCGACCTACTGATCGACCTACTGATCGACTACTGATCGACCCCCCTGTTATTGACAATGACTTAACAGAAGTTAACGTTGGCGACATAGTAATTGCTACCAGTACGGCTACGTGGTTCCGGTATAAAAGTGATAAACTGCCCTACCGTGAAGTCAAGGATAAGAGCTTTGTTGAAATCAACACCTTGAGTGAGCCACTGTTCTTCGAGTTAATCGAACCCAGTAAGGTGCTGGAGATCAAGACCGATCGCGTCAGAGTCAGGCATCAGAAGACAGGTAGAACGAGTGTCTTCTACCTCAAAGATGTCAGCGTGCTGGAGAAAGCCCATCATGACTAGCTGCCAAGAGTGGATCGATAAATTCCGTGAGGACTATCTACAGCGTGGTAGCAGCGAAACGACTTGGAAGACTGAGTATCAGAAGATTCTGAATCGTTTACCCGCGCAAGCAACGTTAACGGCAGCGCTGCTGCATCAAACGGTGATTGATACTCCGGTCAATACCAAAACTCGCAAGCGCTGCTGTATGGTCACAGGTGCGATCGCCCGGTTCGCAGGCATCCAGTACGACCCATCCCCCTATGCTGGCAAGTACTCACCCAAAGCAGTGCAGCCGCGTGATCTGCCCTCTGACACTGCGATCGCAGAAAACTATAGTCAACTGACGAATCTAGGATGGAAGTGGGTTTACGGCATGATTGCAACCTACGGCCTGCGTCCGCATGAAGTGTTTAGGCTCAACCTAGAGGAAATTCAGCGGGGGAATCCAATCGTCTTTGTGGGGGACAACACGAAGACGGGTTCGCGTTCGGTTTGGGCCTTTCATCCCGAATGGTTTACAGAGTTTCGGCTCTGGGATGTGCAGCTCCCCCGAATTAAGCTCAACCGGCCCAATATCGACGTGGGCCATTCAGCTACCAGTTACTTTCGTGGGTTTGGGCTACCGTTCCATCTCTACGACCTGCGACACTCCTATGCCATTCGAGCCACACTAACCTACGGCATGGATTACAAACTCGTAGCCAAGATGATGGGCCACAGCTACCAGGTGCATGAAGAGATTTATCACCGATGGCTGAATTTGGATGTGTTTCAGACGGCCTATGACGCGGCGATTAATCGAAGCGATCGCCCATTTCCACCGTCTGTAGATACTTCAAAAACCCAATAAAAAGAAGGCTAGAAATGAGATTCTACTCTCGCTTCTAGCCTTGCTTTTTGATATACCCCCAGGGGAATTCGAATCCCCGTCGCCTCCGTGAAAGGGAGGTGTCCTAGGCCTCTAGACGATGGGGGCTTGAAGACCAGCACCGTTTGCTCGACATTTATCAATGTAGCTGATGAAACTGTGACTGTCAACACTTTTAGCTACTTTTCTTTAACGAAACTAACGTCAGAATCTCTCCGAAGTCTCTCCGAAGATAGACCCAATAGCCAGACTTAGAAGTGTCCCCAAGTAGAAGCGCGACCTGTGGAAACCCAGTACGGTATGACACATAGGGTATCTTACCGCCCGCCATACGAAGCTTTTTGTTGTTTCCTATTGCGACCATGATCTCGATCGACCCCATAATGTTGCTGCATTCTTCTAAGCGCAATGGCAATGCGACTAGCCCCCAATCCTTTCAAACTTCCGTGGAGACACCTATTCACTCCGCAGAGCCTACTCACTCTGTAGAGCCTGCTCAAGGTAAGCCCGAAGTAGAATCAGTTGGTTCAAATGGTTCTCCGTGGCTTACGGCTTTGGCATACCCATTAGCGCGTTATCTGTTACTTCCTCTCTATTTTCGACGCATTGAGGTGTCAGGGCGAGAGAATGTTCCACGGACAGGACCTGTGATCTTAGCTCCGACTCATCGATCGCGCTGGGATGCATTTATGGTCCCCTATGCCGCTGGGCAAGACGTAACGGGGCGAACCTTGCGGTTTATGGTAACAGCCGACGAAATGAAAGGTCTGCAAGGATGGTTTATTCGCCGGCTAGGGGGATTTCCCGTTGATACGCAGCGTCCTACGATCGCGACGCTTCGCCATAGCCTAACCTTACTTCAACAAGGCGAAGCGCTCGTTATTTTCCCAGAAGGAAATATATTCCGAGAGTGCAAACCTCTTAAACCGGGTCTTGCCCGTCTAGCTTTACAAGCAGAAGCTAGTCAGCCCAACCTAGGCGTTCAAATTGTGCCGATCGATATCCAGTACAGCAAGCCTCTGGTTCCATGGCGTTCTGCCGTTAAAATTCGCGTTCATCCTCCAATTCCTGTAGCGAACTATAGTTCGGAGAATCCAAAGCAGAGCGCTAAGCGCTTGACACACGATTTAGAGCAAGTGTTCAAGTCGCTGTGTGGCTTGCTGCACCAGAAGGTTTATTAGATTAAATTGCACTATAAAATTGCACCGATGTATTGCAGCAGTTCCTTTAGAACCAAGCTTTGACTTTAATCAAGCTTTGAATGCTCGCGTATTTTTCAATAGGCGTCAATTCATGGCTCTCTACCCTCAAGTTATCCATCACTTGTGTCTGAATAACTTTGAATGTTCTCAATGTCATACTGCTGCAAAATTTTATTTGCTTTGCGAGTTAACGATTCGGTGCCGCTTACAACCACTAGATATTTTCCAGCATTCAGTCGATTGCGGTAGGGCAAAGCATCGCTGCTGCCTATAATTAGCCCGGTGCCACCGCCCACTAACACGCCACCTAACGCCCCTGACACGGCTCCCAAAAGACCTGCGATCGCAAGACTCCCGGTTTCTCCTGCCCAAGCAAAGGTATCGAGTCCAGTAATTGCGTTGAAGCTGGCTCCTCCTATAAAGCCAAAGGGAATGAGCCAACTTGCCATGAGCTTCACCTGCTTTAGAACTTGCTCGTTCGGATCAATCAAGCCAAATTCGTCGACGCTTTTATAGCCTTTGCCTAAGATGGCAATCTTATCGGTAGGCAGTCCTTCGCGCTCTAGGGTGGAGTAAGCTTCTTCGGCTTTGATGCGATCGCTTAATACCGCTACAAGATAATTCATTACTTCTATTGATAGATCTGCTTCTCATCAGATTAACAGGGTTTATGATGCGGAATTTAGGTCATGCCCTCACTTACAACGTAGAGAATTGTTGAACGAGGGAGTGTAGATCGCTCCTGGCTGATGATCGGGATTGATTTCAAGGATGAGGCTGACGCGATCTGAATCTCTCAACAAAGGTTGAAGAAACAGTTGGGGATGCAATGCTTTCCAGAAATACTCGACAAAATCATCAATTTCAGAGTCGATCATGCCAGCCTTGCCTTGATTGATCATCTTGTGTTCAGCGTGTTTGCGCCACTGTTTACTTAACTGATAGTTTGGAGAATAAAGAACAATCAGACGGTCTAAAAGATTCCACAACGGTAAGTAGTCACGTAATTGTTCATTCATATCACGCGCAAATTGGCGATCGCGTGCTGTCACAATTGGCGCGGGTGCAGCCTCAAACGAACTTGGATCAATTGGTGGCACACCCACAAACCAGCCTTCAAACAAGACGATATCTGCTTCTGTTACAAGGATTGGCGCTGTGCGATCGCCTGCTCCATTAAACGCTGACTTATCAAACTGAGGAATCGCAACCGGAAACTGGTTTTGCCGAAGCTGTTGTAGAACGCGCAACCCTAATTCAATATCATGGGTTCCGGGCGGTCCTCGACGAATCAGGCGCGGATCGTGCTGCTGGAGTTGGAGGCGATCGCGGTAAGGCAAATATAAATCATCGAGTGAAAAACTGATGGTTTGATGACCGAGGTGACGCAGAATTAGCGTCAGTAGTTTTGTAAGAGTGGTTTTGCCAACGCCTTGACCTCCTAAAAATCCTTGAATTAGTGGGCGAGATTGCTGGGGTTCCAGCAGAGTTGCGTGTTGTGCGAATCGCCAATCGCCAATTTGAAGACTCAACGGAAGCCATACGCTCCAAAGAGACTCAATTGGAAGCGGTGACAGTTTGAGATGTTCACAAAGCTGAACAAATTCAAAATAGACTGATTGAAGTAATTCCAGTCGTTGGATGATTGCGGCCTCAACCGTGTCAGGACTAATGTTGAATGCATTGGCACGGGATGGGTTTTGCCATTCTAAATCGATTAGCGCTGCGATCACTTCGGGATGATATAAAGCGCTAATCGTATTCTCGATGTTGATACCTTCAGCTAATCGTTGAAATAGTAACGCTATGTTCATTTATGGTTGAGCAATTTACTCTTTCAGTATTGGAAATATCACGTTGAAAATACTATCAAAATTAAGAAAAAGATAACTCATTCTTGTAAGCAACAGCGTTAGCTGGTAGCGAATTTTATAGTGGATGCAACCGATCTTCTCCGCTATCTATAGCATTTTCCAGTCTAGTGAGGCGTATTTATATACTAATTTAGTATGTTTATTTTATTCTCGATCAAGTGCAACCATACTCACTAGAGAGTGTTATGCACTTTTAGGATGCGCTAGAGTGGGAGGATGGAAAGGAAAGCATACCCGACGGATGTGAGTGATGAGGAATGGGCATTTGTCGCTCCCTATCTGACCTTAATGACCGAAGACGCCCCGCAACGAGAACACAGCTTGTGCGAAGTATTCAACGGACTGCGCTGGATCACTCGTTCCGGGAGTGCATGGCGGCTCATGCCGCATGACCTGCCGCCCTGGGCAGCCGTGTATCAGCAAGCGCAACGTTGGTAGAGAGCAGGCGTGAGGCAATCGTGGACGACCTAAGAGTGTTGTTGCGGCTTGCCGAAGGGCGAAGTGAACAGCCCACTGCGGTAATCCTCGATAGTCGCACCTTACAATCGACGCCTGAAAGTGGAGGACGGGCTGGATATGATGGCGGGAAACGTAAAAAAGGGAGTAAGGTTCATATTGCTGTGGATACACTGGGGTATCTGTTAGGGCTAGTGGTCACCCCCGCTAATGAGCAGGATCGTGCTCAAGTGCAAGAATTAGCGCAACAGGTGCAAGACATCACTGGCGAGAATGTAGAAATAGCCTTTGTAGACCAGGGTTATACGGGTGAACAAGCAGCACAAGATGCAACGGCGCAGGGCATTCAACTGCAAGTGGTGAAACTGCCAGAAGCGAAGAAGGGATTTGTGCTGCTGCCGCGTCGCTGGGTCGTGGAGCGCAGTTTTGCTTGAGCTGGGCGGTTCAGGCGACTGGCAAGAGACTATGAGCGATTAGGAGAAACTTTGGTCGGTTTTCATCTCGTCGCCTTTGCGCTTCTGATGCTCAGACAGTTTGTTGAGCTGTCAGCTCAAAGTTCATAACACCCTCTAGTCGCAATCCTCGCGAGCGTCGGCGGAATGCCTGCCAATGGCTGTAGTAGGGTTGAGACAGCGCTGATCGCTTGCAGTACAGATGAAAAGTCAGGTTTGGGAATGACCGCCTGAGTGGTTGGAATTCAAGCGATCGAGGCTTTAAGGTCGGTCAGTTGGCTCTGAATTGGGGAGAGGTCTACCTTTGGCGCACCGGTTGGAAGTCTGGAAATAGAACTCTTAAGGTCGGTCAGTTGGCTTTGAATTGGGGAGAGATCTACTTTCTGACCCGTGGCACTGGTGGGAAGCTTGGCAATGGAACTCTTAAGGTTGGTCAATTGCCCCTGAATTGGCCTTAAATCAACTTTCCCAGCCGTCGTAGGGATTCGAGCCACAGATGCTTTAAGGTCGGTCAATTGCCCCTGAATTGGGCTTAGATCGACCTTCTGACCGCTTGAAGTGCTGAGCTTATCAAGTTGGCTTTGAATCACCCCTAGCTTGCCGTCTAAGGGAGAAAGGTCTACTTTCTGCCCATTCTGGCTACCAGATCCGAGATTGCGGAGCTGCCCTTCAATGCGATCTAGTCTCAAATCTAATTCTGTGTAGTTGAATCATCGTAACGTTTCTTTAATTGCGGTTTGCTCGCGTGCTAGAACGGCGAGTCTATCATTCTGAATTTTCATCAAATCATAGGCCGCTTTGCTGTCTCTCCCCTGCTGATTCAAGGCTATAAGCTGCGTCTTTTGGGCCTCAATCGTCTTAAATATCTCGTTCGCTGAAAGCATATCGAACACCAGGCCGATGATCGGTAGCACCTTCAGAAGCGTTCCTGAAATTTTGCCCAAAACACGAACGGCTGGGATGACATCCTCTGCCATTTTGCCAACACTTCTAGAGGTGTCTGCGACACTGCCCAACGTTCGAGAAGCGGTACGCTCTAAGCCTCTCAAATCCCCTACAATTTTGCGTAAGTATTGCCCCGCAGAATCAACAGCTTTGTTGATGGGACGAAGCCAACCGGATAACACGCGATCTGCTGCTCTAAACCCGTCGTTTAACGTCCTGGACAGTGGTTTGAAGGCGATTTCATCGATCGACTTTGCAACTGGTTTTAGAATCAAATTATCAAACGTTTTAGTAATCGGTTCGATAATCCACTTCTTAAAGAAACTGTCTGGTTTTTGAACAAATTCCTTTACCTTTTGATCGTTGACTACATCTGTAACTGGCTTGATTTGATTTTCTAGATTTTTTCTGATTATGTCTAGGTTGTCCCCTACACCACTTTTCTTGTATATTTTCTCAAACGCTTTTTTAGTTGCCTCAAAATCACCCGTCATTCTCTGACGTATATTATCACTTAACTCTTGAAGCGTTAAGCCGTTATTCGACATGTATTTCTATCTCTATTCGCTTTAGGTGTCAATCTCTACATACACAAGTGAATCACTTTTTATCGTCACTAGTGACCTTTAGACAATTGTTTGCGCATTGGTCGCAGTCTACAAATATTCCTTGAGATTGTGATGAAAAACTAAGCTTAAATACCTCTTCGTATGTTTCTGCTACTATTTCTGCTACTATTAACTGCCATGTAGTATTGTTTACTTCTCCACCTAAATTGATTCTATTGCCGTTCTCATCCAGCACATACGATTCTAATATTTCCACTTCACCGTAAGTTTGACCGCTATAGATGGGCTGCGAATAGCTTTGAATAAATTCGATCTCTTCGTCGTAGTTCTCCTCATACGGTATCCACTGCTCTGTCACTTCGTCGTAGGTTTGCCCATAGGTGACACCTCTCACAAGTGTTGTCCACATGTAAGAGGTGATGCCGTTAGGATCGGTTCCCTGCAATTTGAGATAGGGGGCCGTGGGCGCACCGTAAGCTAAAAGCTCACCAATTAGCGGGTTTCCGTCACCATCCGTGTCTCTCCACTCTGTATTTGGCCCCCCTACCGCTTGGTTGTATTCCTTAATTCGATAGCGATAGAAAAAGCTGTAATAGTTGTATCTGCTGAGCTCGCCCCCCTGCTCAGGCTGGGCGATGAACACTTTGATCGGGGTGAAGATGGTCTTGTAGGTGTTCGGCAGCTCGAAATTTTGAGAAGTCCACGTCACCAGGGCCGCGTCTTGTCCCTGGCAACCTTGATAGACTAGCTGTTTTGCCATGCCTAGACCACACTATCAGGGTCAAATTCTGCGGGCGTTGTGTCGGCTGTGTAAACAGTCACACTGTAGTCGTGGCCTATCTTCTGAGTGTTGCCACGGGTCACAAAGGTTTTTCGTGGGGTTCCCACTTCGATCCCACTCTCTTCATCGGTGTCAGCCTGAGTGAAGACACGGGCCAGTTTGAGAATGGCCCCAAACACCTTATCTGGATCGCTCATACTGGCTGCATCATCTAGGCCAGCGCTGGCGAGGGCATCGAACGGAATTATTAGAACTGGGGCCGTGGGGGAAGCTGTGATCGATTGGGTTGAATCAATCACCGTTGCTGTCGAGCCAAAGTAGGACGTGATCACGGGTTGGGTCATTTTCGGTAGCTACTGGTAAACAGATGTATCAAGAGTAGCCGCACACTGAAAAATTGGATCACCTGATTGAGCCCTCACAAGCCTCGACGCCGATCGCGCTGCAAATCCCAAAGCGCTTTGTCGCAACACCACTTCAGTGATTTTTTGGGGTGTTGTGACTGAATATGCTTGATCAGCCGATTGGCTGTCTTAGTATTACCGCATAACCTCACCAGTTCTGAGTGCTCGTCACCATGAGCTGTTGAATGTGTCGGAAAGAAAATGGCGGCGAGTAGGCAGTAGAGAAAGAGTAATCCAATCAGAACGAGGCAGATGGCAAGGAACGTTTTGAGCCATCCGACCGACCAAAGGAGGAGAAGCAAATGCAACAGATTAATGACGGTAGACATGGGAATCCTAGCAACATTAGATATCAAAGCCCTTCCGTTTCCAGAAAGGGCTTTTACTAAAATTCCCTCTACAGGCGATGACGCAATCTCACACGCCGAAAGTCTTGATTAGTACGCATGACTCATAGCCCAAATTACGCTTTAGGAATGCACTCGAAAGAAAAATCGCGGTTTTGGTCTTGCTAGAATTTTGACTATTGGAGGAGTTGAAAACTCGATCGCATGGGCTTCCGCCCCTGTATGCCGATGTTTTTCTACTGCCTCATTCGGCAACTTGTGCAGAACTGGTCGATCGCATCACGTCTCTGTCGCAGGAGCAGGTGGCGATCGCTTGGCTTAGTTGTGCTGGTCGGTTTGATCACACTCGAACTGCGAGCTTGAGGCGACCCGTACTTGAGATAGAACTGATTTTGAAACAGTTGATGAGGATCATACTTGCGTTTGAATTGGAAAAACTCTCGCCCTTGCGGATAAGCACGATCAAACTGCTCAGGTGTCGCATGAAGTCGATACGGTAGATAGTAGCGTCCTCCAACTGCCAGTGCTGCCTCAATCAGTTCTTGAGTCATCGCTTGCATTTTCGCATCTTCGGCTGGAGTCCGAGCTTGATGAAATAGCATTACTAGCCCAAACACTTCTCGATCGGCGTAGCGCAAAAAGCTATCGGAATCAGGATGCACATTCCGAATCGTCACATTCAGCAAATCAGCTTGGCATGCCGGAATAATCTGACGACACTGCTCTAGAAATTGCTCTAGCGATTCTGGTGGAATGAAATACTCGTGTAGGATCTCTGTCTTTGCCTGCTGATGATTCTCGAACAGTGTAGACGGACGGTTGAGGATTTGATTGCGAGAAACTTCTGTCCCGGCTTCTCCACCGCTCATTTTCTCCAGTTGCCAGCGCAGCGACTTTCCATAGTCACTGCCCACGCTGCCGCGAAACACAGTACGGGAAAGTCCCGGTTCTGAGGAAGTTGTGAGGGATGCTTGGGGTGCAGTCGGAACCGAATCGTAAACCGTCAAAATCGCTTCTTGTAAAAAGTTTTCGGGGGCGATTGACAACCTTCCATACGCCATTCCGGTTTGAGTCGGAACCTTGCTGCGATATGTCTCGACATAAACTCGGCTCGGAATAACCGTACGGTGTGCGATATACGATTGATTTGGCACCACTTTGAGATTGACCTCAAGCACAATGCCAAAGAGTCCATAGCCACCTAAGACAAGAGAAAAGAGTTCTGCGTTTTCTTGCCTAGAGCAATGAACGACTGTGCCATCTGCCAGCATTAACTGGAAACTTTCAACGGTGCTAGCAAACGGGGGATGATCGTGCTGCCATCCATGCGCATTGGCGCTCATGGTGCCGCCGATCGAGAAATCATTGTTCGACTGCATCACGGTAACCGAGAAGCCGTGTTGATTCAAGTAAGGAATGACGGCTGCCCAAGTTGCGCCAGACTGCACCGTTAGAATTCCGGTGGTCGGATTCAATCGCATTTGATTGAACTCGGTCATATCCAGTGCGATGCCATTGGAATAAATCGTTTGACCGCCCATGGTGTGACGTGAACCAGAAGTCATTACCTTCTTGCCTTGCGATTTTGCATCCTTCAACGCCTGTCGTAGTTGCAATTTTGCGATCGCAGAATCGCTCGAAATCTTGACCATCATCATGCGGGTTTGATTCAGTCGGCTGGCATCATCGACGAAGTCTGAGGGCAAGGGAACTCTTTCATCTTGGTCATTCTGAGCAGTTTGTACCAAATGCAGGACAGGTCGAGCTGCAATGCTTGAAAGAATCGTAATCCCGGCTAGCAGAATGGATAGGATAATTTTAATTTGAAAGCGAATTGGACGAAGAAGTTGACGTGACATGAAGATCATCAGAGGTGGCTTGATTGATGGATACTCCTGACAACTCATGCTGCACGGGGAGCATGTGGCGCTTCTTCTTCTGCCCACTCGTAAGGAATGAGGACAACTCTAAGGATCATGAATTAAATAAAGGGCAATTTTGAGGTTTGGCAGTATAGTTCCATTGAGACAAGTCCTCGTCGAAGCAACCCAATCTGGCGGTTCTCATAAGCCCAAGTTAGGCTTTAGGAATGCACTCGAAAGAAAAATTGCGGGTTTGGGTCTTGCTAGAATTTTGAAGAAGTTGATTACTACGATACGGGTTCACATTGAAGCAGAAACGGTCAAAGTTCTTGCTCTTAGCCTTACTCAATGCTCTGGCTGATTTTGATGGAGAGCTATCCCAAGAGGCGATCGCGCTATTGGAGGAGTTGAAAACACGATCGCATGGGCTTCCACCCCTGTATGCCGATGTTTTTCTACTGCCTCATTCGGCAACCTGTGCAGAACTGGTCGATCGCATCACGTCTCTGTCTCAGGAGCAGGTGGCGATCGCCAGTTATGCGTTTCAAATTTTTCGCTACTATGAACAGATTTTGAGAGCGAGTCCTAGTGATGGGTCGCCGGAACAGAAGGCAGCTTACGAGTCCCAGGTAGAGCGAATTCGCCTTTCGGTGGCTCGAACGAAAGCAGCGTTGGCGGAATCCTTTGGGTAAGGGTGGAAGAAACACTACAATGAACGGCTAGCACCCTCAGGAAACAATAATTGCTATGTCTTCTCTTAACCGTCAGCAATCCGATCGCCTTGAGCAATACAGCAACGGGGTTGAACAACTGTTAGCTGAGGTGGATGAAGCAGGAGCGGAGGAGATTTTGGATGAACTCTACATGCTCATCACTAAAGTATTTGAGCAGTTTCCTCAGCTAGATAAGGACGAGGATTGAGGTTAAGACAGGTCTGTACTACCACAGGGTGATAGAAGACTTTACTCCGTAGACCTCACTTGCCTATAAGGAGAGACTCAATCTATTGGCAACTAAGCCAACTTAGAGAGGAGCTTTTGGTAACTTAATGACAAAGCTTGTCCCTTTGCCCTCCGCACTTTCGATCGTAATTGTCCCTTGATGCGCCTCAATGATACTCTTTGCTAAAAATAGTCCTAATCCCCATCCCGTCTGGTCCTCAGCAGCGATGGTTCGACGAAATTGTTGAAATAGGATTGATTGAGCGTCTAGGGCAATCGGATCGCCTTCATTATGAACAGTTAGGCTGACTTGCGTTGAAGTTTGCTGGAGCGTAAGTGTAATCGGCGTGTCAGGCGCACCATATTTCACAGCATTAATGGCTAAGTTCTCAATCACCCGCCGTATTTCTTTATGGCTGCAATAACTCTTGATACCAGAACCAGAAACCACGACAAACCGCTTTCCATAAGCGAAGCTCAAATCCTCCACTACGTCCTGGACTAGCTTCTCTAAATCGCATTCTTCAAATTTAAGCTTCAAGCTCTGCCCTGTCCGCAGCCGGCTCGCATCGAGCAGATTTTGAATCATCGAATCTAGTCGATCGACCGCACTGAGCATCTTCGTTGCCACATCAGCGTGAGTATCTCCTCGTTCAAGCCGTCGCAGAGTCAGTTGAATTCCCATTTTTATGACATTAATGGGATTTCTGAGATCATGAGTTATCGTCACCATAAGTAGCTCTTGAATATCTTGCAGCGTTCGGGAGAACTGAGTGGCAGCGTCATTAACGGCTTGCTCAATGGAGCCGATAATAATGTCTCGATCCTGCACTTCCAAAGGTGCTTCTTCCTCTAAAACTTGAAAGATGACTTGACGGAGGATGTGATACTCAAAAATGAGTTGATTCATGGAGTAGTCCGCATACCCCGCCCGTTCATGCCCATGCAGCTTGCCAATTCGCCTGCTTTCTACCTCGTCGGCTGCGATTCGGGCAGATGTCCTGTTAATCTTGTTTGAAAGTTCATCTGCCAGTTGGCCTAAGTACAGAGGTAGCGAATCTTGCAAGACAAGAGAGGACTGATGCATTGATGCACCGACTTCATCACGTGCCCGCTCTTCCCACATCTGCATGATTCTTTGAGCATTTTGCTTAAGACGCTCAGAGGCTTGGTTAGACATCGTTTTGATTTTCGGTATGAGTGGCAGTGGAAGCGCATTTCTAAAGCGTGGGTTTGAGCGGTGTTTCCGTGCGATGCACAATGCGCATACCAGAATAAGCCGAAAGCAAGATGCAGAAACGATTTTGAGTATCAATATTCTACAGGCATTGCGTCAGATGATGCCAATCATCCAAATTTTCATTCCTTAGAAACTTGGGAGGGAAGCGGTGTCTAAATTAGTCTATTCAGAACGCCTGCAAATGCTACTTGAGGACTGCGATCGCTACCGAGTGAATCGCAAGCCAAGCCTCCTGCAGAGCCCCAACCAGATCAGCCATGAGATTTTCACCAGAACTGAAAAGACAATTGCGGGAGGCAATGCTTTCGTATATGGCTAAAAAAGCCGAAGCAGAGGCGCAATCCCCGGCAGAATCCAGCGGTCGTCGCTTGCTAGATTTGCTGAGGTAACAGACCTCAATGCAACCGCAATCAAAGGCGATTACAGCCCCAAGCGTTCAACCCCGCGAGATTTATCAACCCAAGGTCGGACTAGAGCCACGATCGCTGATGACAGAATCTGAAAGCTCATAGCATAGAGTTGAATCTATGGTCGTGGCTTCGAATTCCCCTGGGGGTATATCAAGCATGAGGCTAGAAATGAGAGTCAAATCTCATTTCTAGCCTTTTTGTTTAGTCAGGATTTGAAGCGCCTACAGATGGTGGAAGTGGGCGATTGCTCCGGTTGATCGCCGCGTCATAGGCGTTCTGAAACACATCCATATTCAGCCATCGGTGATAGATATTCTCATGCACTTGGTAGCTGTGGCCCATCATCTTCGCCACAAGCTTGTAATCCATGCCGTAGGTGAGCGTGGCGCGAATGGCGTAGGCATGTCGCAGATCATAGAGATGGAAGGGCAGACCGAACCCGCGAAAGTAGCTTGTGGCTGAATGCCCAACGTTGATGTTGGGACGATTCAGCTTGATGGGTGGAATCTGCACATCCCAGAGCCGGAACTGACCCACCCACTCAGGATGAAATGCCCAGACCGGACGCGAACCCGTTTTAGTGTTATCTCCTACGAAGACGATTGGATTCCCGTTCTGAATTTCCTCTAGGTTGAGTCGGAACACCTCATGGGGACGTAAACCATACGTGGCAATCATTCCATAAACCCACTTCCACCCAAGGTTAATCAAGCGATCGTGGTTCTCTGCAATTACAGCATCAGAGGGCAAATCACGCGGCTGCACGGCTTTCGGTGAGTACTTGCCTGCATAGGGAGAGGGGTCGTAGTCAATGCCTGCGAACCGCGCGATCGCACCTGTGACCATGCAGCATCGCTTGCGAGTTTTGGTATTGACCGGAGTTTCTAACACCGTCTGATGCAGCAACGACGCTTACAGCGTCGCTTGCGCGGGTAAACGGTTGAGAATCTTCTGATAGTCAGTCTTCCAGGTCGTTTCACTACTACCGCGCTGTAGATAGTCCTCACGAAATTTATCGATCCACTCTTGGCAGCTAGTCATGATGGGCTTTCTCCAGCACGCTCACATCTTTAAGATAGAAAACACTTGTTCTACCTGTTTTCTGGTGCCTCACCCTGACGCGATCAGTCTTAATCTCTAGCACCTTACTGGGTTCAATCAATTCAAAGAACAGTGGCTCGCTCAAGGTGTTGATTTCGACAAAGCTCTTATCCTCGATTTCACGTAGGGAAGCTTGTCACTTTTATACCAAAACCACGTAGCCGTACTGGTAGCAATTACTATGTCACCAACGTTAACTTCTGTTAAGCCATTGTCAATAACAGGGGGGTCGATCAGTAGGTGATCAGTAGGTCGATCAGTAGCTGTGATCCTTTTATCCCTCTTTCATCACTCTCGCTGAAGTGAACTCTGAAACCTAGCTCCAGTGCGAGTTTCCTATTTTGACGGCTCGAAGATGACAAAAGAGCAAAACGCAGGTGCAGCAAAGCTTTCAGCTTTTGCTCCTACCAAAGTGATGAAAGAGGGATATGGCTGTGGACAGGTTAGGTCAGTTGTTAGCTCTGCACGTTACCCCAGCGAACGAGCAAGACCGAGCGCAAGTTGAAGTCTTAGCACAACAAGTGCAGCAAATGACTGGAGAATCGGTAGAAGTTGCCTTTGTGGATCAAGGCTACACCGGAACACCAGTGGCTCAAGCTGCCGAGGAACAGGGGATTCGATTGGAAGTCGTGAAACTGCCCGAAGCCCGCAAAGGGTTTGTGCTACTTCCGCGTCGGTGGGTGGTCGAGCGGAGTTTTGGTTGGATGTCACGTTTCCGGCGATTAGCACGAGATTATGAGCGATTAGCAGAAACGTTAGTGGGCTTTCACCTGATTGCGTTTGTCATGCTGATGGTCAGGCAGTATGTCAGTATCGGATTCAAAAGTGCATAACACCCTCTAGAGAAACTGAACTTAACGCTCAAAAAAAACGCTTCATCCCGACGAAAAAGAAACTGAGCGAGTACAAACTGAACGCGTCGAATTTTGGCAACTGGTTCAAAGATTTCTCGCTCAAGACTTGATCTTCATTGACGAATCTGGCGTGGACTTAGCCTTGACCCGACTCCGGGCGCGTGCACCGAAAGGACGACGAGCCCACGGCAAGCGTCCTAGCAAGCGAGGGAGACGAGTCTCGATGCTCAGTGCGATTAGTTTGGGAAAGGTTCTTACTTATTGCAATCTGCTGGGTTCAACCGATGGTCTCACCTTTGAAGCCTTCATTTCCCAGAAACTCGTTCCTCAGTTGTGGAAAGGAGCCTGTGTCATTATGGATAACTGCTCCATTCATCTCGGTGAAGAGGTGAGAAAGTTGATTGAGGATGCAGGAGCCAAGCTGATTTTCCTACCGCCTTACTCGCCAGACTTTTCGCCTATTGAAAATTGCTTTTCAAAGATTAAGAGCATTTTGCGTCCGATTGGGGCACGGAGTTATCCAGAGCTTGCCAAAGCCATTGATGACCCTTTCTCCCAAGTGTCACTGAGCGATCTCAGGAATTGGTTCGCTCAGTGCTGTTACTGCGCCTCACTAGAATGAAAAACGCTGTATCACGTCTAGAGAGGTCTCCAATTTCTTCAAAAAAATTAGAGATCTAAATATGCTATTGAATAATGCGAGATGATTGCTCAGCGCAATAGAATTGGTCAAACAAAAGGGGCGCTATTTGCGCCCCTAAATCAATTCAATCCAGCAAACTTAACTATTTCGTAGAAGCTGCAAGTTCATCTTGAATTTTGCTCTTAGCAGCCTTAAATTGAGTTGCTAATTGCTCGCTTTCAGCACTGCTGAAGTTATCCCGGATCGCAGCAAAGTAGGTGCTTTCTTCTTGGCGCACATGATCCATCACAATGTCACGCAAACGGCGCACAGCATTGAGGAATTCTTCAGAGGAAGGATTCAATCCACGAATCTCATCCATGATGACCTTCATCTCAGCTTGCTCGTCGTACAATTCCTTCAGGTCGCCTTCAGGATATCTGCCTCGAACCGCCGGATAAGCTACTTCCTCTTCAGCACGGGCATGAGCCGTTAGATCCTTGAAGATCTGACCGAAGTATTCTTGGCGCTTTTGCGGATCGGTGGTTTGCTCAACTTCTCCAAACAAGATGTTCACCTTCTGGTGATCCATCCGAATGACATCTTGCAGGTTCATGTCAGACTTGTCAGTGTTGTGAGTAACAACGCTACCTGCAACTCCCGTCAGTGCAGCAACAGCGTCTTGTACCCGCGACCACAGACCTTGATCTGCATCCATGCCAGTCAATTCACGCACGCCCAGATTTTCTAGCACGCCCTTGAGTTGCTCTTGGTGAGCGCGGTTCTCGAAGTTAACAGTGTTGAGCGGTGTGATAGCGGCCTCGATGTCTGCTCCAACTTTTTGAGCCGCTTTGTGAATCACGATCCCCGTCATTGTCTGTTCATGCTTCAGCAATTCATGCTGGAACACTTTCTCGTACACTGTCAATTCAGAGCCAGACATGAGCTTATCAATTGCCTGAATCATCTGAGTAACGGTTTCTTTAGGCTCTGACTTTACGCCGTACTGAACAATTACTGTGTCCAAGACACCCAGATTCTTCTGGTCGTCTCTCAGCATGTCCTGAAAGCGCTTAGCAATTTCAGAATCTGTTATTGCCGGAATAAGTTTTTGTTCGTTGGCAATAATTAGTTCTTGGATTGCTTTTAAATCGGCGAGCTTTGTAGCGATCGCCATGCGCTTTGTATCGTCAATTGTCATTACCATTTCGTATTCTCCAATTCTTGAATAGTCTGGATCGGCATCCTACACCACAAGGTTCGCGTAGGATTGGCTACAATTCATCTTTCGGATGGTTGACCTTGAAGAGAGTAAAAACGCCCAATGATCAGACTCTGGGTATAAGGAAAAGGGAAGATCGAGGCCCAGCAGGAAAGGTGAAGTAAAGCTCAGTACGTTCTGCTCAGCACGTAAGGTCTTTCAAATCTTCAAGCATTGCAGCTAACACAGAAACACAATCCACTGCTGAAGCGATCCAAGCATTGGCTGAAGATTTGGTGCTATGACGACTATCGATTATGGTTTTGCCGCGTGTCCATCGGCCTTCAGTTTCAATGTCCACCTGAGCGCGACGAAACGTGAGGGTTTCTGGATAAAACAAATAGGCAAGCGTTGCCGCATCGTGCACCAGAAATCCTTGGGCTCCTCGCGTCTCGCGATAGGTCAATGATGTTCGAGTCATGAAATCGCAAAGAGCAACAATAAAGTGTGTGAGTGGCGATGAGTGTAATGATTTCGGAGTCGCGTTCTTCCAAGGATACTGAAGTTGGGCTGCCATTTCAGGCGTAAAGATTAACTGATGAGTCACATCGAGCGGAATGACCACCAGATCGTCTCGGCTAGCAAACACGATTTGCGCGGCTTCTGGATCGAAAGCAATGTTAAATTCTGCCTGTGACGTAACATTGCCGTGGGTTTGAAACGCACCACCCATGATGACGATTTCCTTGGCACGTTTTAGAATACCGGGTGATTTTTTCTCAGCCGAGGCAAGATTCGTAAGCGGCGCGATCGCCACGATCGTAATTTCTCCCGGCATCGCTTGCAGTGTTTCAATCAAAATATCGTCTGAGTCTCGTGCTGTAGCAAACGATCGCCCAGCGGCAGGAAGCGTGTGAGACAGGTTTCCCATGCCGTCTGCTCCATGAATGTAAGCTGCATCCGCAATGTCTTCTACCGCTCGGCGCACTCCTCGTCCGACTTCTACCGCATCGAAGCCACCCAAGTGCAAAAGCTGAGCCGCGCTTTGAAAGGTTTGCTGAGCGCTGACATTGCCCTCGGCAGTTGTAATGGCAGTGATTTCGGCTAACCCTCGTTTGGCTAAGCTTTGCAACCAAAGTAATGCAAAAGCATCATCGCCTCCAGGATCGGTATCGACAACGATTTTGCGAATAGAAAGGTGGCGATTCATAAGCAAGATTTAACTGACTGAAGCAAAGCTAAAGTGATATTAAGTCCCAGCCGCCTCTTTAATCTAATTCCTAACCCTAAATTCCTATGAGCGCGATCGTATTTGGCAGCATCAACATGGATCTCGTGACCCGGACTCCTCGCCTGCCCGTTGCTGGCGAAACGTTGACCGGACATTCGTTTGAAACGATATCGGGAGGCAAAGGAGCCAATCAAGCCGTTGCGGTGGCTCGATTGGGCGTGGCGACCGAGTTAATTGGACGAGTGGGAAATGATCCGTTTGGGCAGGACTTATTGGCTGGATTAATGGCCAATGGGGTCGGGTGCGATCGCGTCTTGGTCGATGCGTCGATTGGTTCTGGTGTGGCCACGATCGCGGTTGATGATACCAGCGAAAACAACATTATTGTCGTTCCTGGTGCGAATGGGCGAGTCGGGCGGGCTGACCTAGAGCGATTGCAGGAGGTTTTGCCACAGGCACAGGTACTCCTGTTACAGCTTGAAATTCCGTTAGAAGCCGTCGTGGCGGCGGCTCAAGCTGCAAAACAGGCAGGGGTGACGGTTATTCTCGATCCGGCTCCGGCTCAAACGATACCAATGGAACTGTATTCGTGGGTTGATGTCATGACGCCAAACCAAGTAGAAGCTAGTCAACTCGTCGGATTTACGGTAGATGATCAAGAGAGTGCAATGCGAGCCGCAACGCTAATTCACCAGCGCGGGGTTGCAACCGTGATCATAAAACTAGGTAAATTGGGTGCATTCTGTTTAACCGAAAATGAAACCTTTTTGACTCCTAGTTTTCCGGTCAAAGCAGTAGATACTGTTGCGGCTGGAGACGCGTTTAATGGAGGTTTGGCAGCGGGTTTAGCCGCAGGTTTACCACTCCAGAAAGCAACGATCCAAGCGTCTGCGATCGCGGCTTTATCGGTGACTAAAGCTGGAGCGCAAGCGTCTTTGCCGACTCGCGAAGAACTCACGACATTTCTATCGGCACACGGCAATTAGACCTTGATGAATTAATCTCAAAGAGTCGTTGATGCTCTAGATCCGCATGATTCGGTTCACTCGCTGGCAACTGCTGCGATCCTTCCTTGCTGTTCTGCTTATTTTGATCTCGTGGGCAGGCATTGCCGCTGCTCAAACCGGACTCACCATCCGTTTTTTTGAACGGGAAACGGTTCCGTTGCTATACATTGCGCCAAAACAAGCCCAAGCTGCACCCGGCGTTTTGGTTGCCCACGGCTTTGCAGGCTCGAAACAATTGATGTTGGGCTATGGGTATGTATTGGCGCGAGCAGGCTATGCCGTTATGCTGTGGGATTTTGATGGGCATGGAGCCAATCCGAACCCGTTGGGAGGAGTTGATGGTAACGCCCTTCAGAAGAATCTTCAGGTGGCGTTGCGATCGCTCACGGAGCAACCCGGAGTCGATGCGAGTCGTTTAGCACTGCTGGGGCATTCGATGGGCGGATCAGCCGTTCTTTCAGCAGGAGTGAATGACGTAAATCGGTTTGCGGCGACGATCGCGGTGTCTTCTGCGGGGGGAAGCATGACGCCGCAAGCACCTCGCAATCTGCAATTGCAGGTTGGCACTTGGGAAGGACGGCTGATTCCGTATGCTGAGAGAGCGCTGGCTCAAGCAGGAGGAGCGAATTCGCAGTTCGAGCAAGGCAGGGCGCGAGAGCTAATCGTTGTGCCAAGCGTTGAACACATCACGATTTTGTTTAATGGAGGCAGCCATCAAGCGGCGTTGAAGTGGCTAGATGCCTCGTTTAATCGACAATCTACAAGTCACTATGTCGATCGCCGTATGATTTGGTACTTTTTACATTTATTTGGGTGGCTATTGGCGTTGGGTGTGATTGCACCGAAATTTGCAGCATCAACCTTAACCGATTCACTAATCACCGATTCACCAACCAAAGTACCGACCAAAGTTCCAATTATCAGAAGTGCGATCGGGCTGATTGGCTCAGCGATCGCAGCCGTCGGAGGACTGTTGTTACTCAATTCTTCCGTTCAACTGCAATCCTTAGGAGGAGTGCAAGTTGGCGGCGCGGTAGGCGTTTGGTTTTTGATTGCAGGACTCGTGTGGTTATTGGCTCTCGGTCGATTTCCCCGTCCGACTCTGCGAACAGTCGGAATTGGGCTTGCTGTGTTTGCGCTGCTTTGGATTGCGTTTGGGCTGATGGCCCAATTCGTCTGGCTTCAGTGGTGGCTGATTTTACCCCGATTGAAAGTTTGGTTGCCGATTGCGATCGCGTGTTTCCCGTGGTTTCTCGCGTCTGGCATTGTTCAACAAGATATCCGTACTAAAAGCCGTTTCCTGTGGTGGTTAGGACAAAGCTTGGTACTGATTGGCGGATTTATTCTAGTGATTTCTGTAGTACCCAAATTAGGATTTATGTTTCTACTATTGCCACTGTTTCCAGTGTTAATAGGATTGTTATCGTTTGTTGAATCACTGTTAAATGAAGCGTGGATTTATGCGATCGCGAGTTCGCTATTGTTTGCATGGTTGCTGGCCGCCGGGTTTCCACTGTCTGCGGCTTAAACTACCAACACTGAGCCATCAAAATCTAGGCTAAAATTAGATTATCGGTTAAAAGTTCATGCCTTCGAGCTTTTCACTCTAAAGTATTGCCACTAGGACTAGGCTCTGAATTCCCCTCCTTGTGCCGTTAGTTAACACTATTGGCTTAGGAGACTATTTTGTTGCAGAATTTCGGTCCATCTAAGAATCAACTGCTCGCCGCCTTACCCGACGAGGAATATCAGCGCATTCTGCCACATTTAGAAGCGGTTGATCTCCCTCTAAAGAAAACTCTCTATGATCCTGGTGACAAGATCGACTATGTCTATTTCCCTAACCAAGGGATCATTTCATTAGTCACGATTCTAGAAGACGGAGCGAGTATTGAAGTCGGGATCATCGGAAACGAAGGCGTGCTAGGCGTTGAGGTGTTTTTAGGCGACCCGATCGCGCAATACGAAATGGTCGTTCAGTCCCCCGATAGTGGGATCCGCATGGCAGCAGCACCCTTTAAGGCAGAGTTTGAGCGAGGAGGACCGCTGCAACGCCTGCTGCTAAGGTACATGCAGACTCTATTTTTTCAGGTAGCACAGGGGGCAGCCTGCTTCCGCCGCCATAGCATTGAAGAACGGTTAGCGCGGTGGCTGCTGATGGTCAGCGATCGCATCAATTCTAATGACCTCCCGCTCACTCAAGAATTTATTTCTCATATGCTCGGCACCCGGAGGGCAGGTGTGACGATCGCGGCGGGAACACTGCAACAGGCAGGACTCATTCGCTATCACCGAGGCAACATTACTATAGTGGATCGCGAACATTTAGAAGAAGCGTCCTGTGAGTGTTATCGAATGATTAAAGCGATGACTGAGCGATCGCTGCCCATTCAGTACAAGTAGATGCATAACTTTGACCTTTTGTCTACAGCGCGTACTAAATCGTACCGACACTAAGGGAGATGAGCATTACAGTTATGAATAGGCTATTCCACTCTGAAACGCATAAAAACCTATAATACGAAAGCTGGAACTCCAACAAAAAAGCTTTCGACCATAAACAACAAAATCAGAGAAATAGCAGAGACGGGTGGCAATGCCGCCCGTCTCTTTTAGCAAGTAACTAAGATTTGTTCTACAGGACTTAGGCATGAGCAACGAGAAACTTCGCGTAAGTTCTGCTCTGTCGCGATCGCGACACAAATGTTGCCTCGGTTGAGAAGCCGTTTCAACGGTACTGCCTATAGTCTGTCAAGAAGAAAAACGCGCCCCGCAGAATCCACTCGACAAACTACTAGCTGTCGCCATCAAACTCTTGCTAACGCTGAAAGCCTTTAGCAGATTTCTTATCGCTCTTCTCTTTCGCTTTTGTTTTGCTCACCTCAGCTAATGCTTCTTGAAACAAATTATGCAGATGGAGCGGAACGCTGGCAATTTCGGGCAGTTCAGGTTCTAGAGGCTTTTGGTGCGATCGCAGCAGATCATCCAAATCTCGCCCAAGCTCAAAGTCGGGTTGCTGCAAGAATTCGCGTAACACTGTTTCTAATTGGGTCGGGTAATCTTTCGCTAATTGCTTCCAGACATACGTATTGATTTCAGGACTTTCAAGATACTTGCGAATCAGTTTGTCTGACCCTTTCATCGTCTTCCAATCGTCGGATTTGAGCAGATCAATAAACTGCTGATGATTCGGCAAAATCATTTGCCCCCAGCGAGGATGCGCCAAAATCGTGACTTCCTCTGCTTTCTTCAGTTCGGGAGGCAATTCGATCTGAGGCGTCACCATTTTCGCCGCCGCTTTGTCGGTCATCATTTTGGCGGCAGTGTCTGCATCCATTCCCATCGCTTCTGCCATTTCTGCGATTTCTTCATCGCTGACGCCTGCTTCTTGCGCCAGTTCAGTCATCGATTTGTTGCGATCGACGCCTGCTTCATCGAGTCGCCGTTCTGTCAGAAAATCTTGAAACTCAGGAATCTTTTTACTCAGTTGATAGCCCGGTAAGCTCACTTCTGCACCACCAAAAAAGTCGAGAAAATCTTGGTGATAGCGTTCCACCGATTTCCACGCTTCTTCTAACAACTCTGGAGCGTCGCCGTAAAGTTCGGATTTGTAGTTCTGTTTAAAGTTACCGATCGCAACCGCTAACTTTGGCTTTCCTAAACTACCCAACTGAACGTATGGACTAAAGAACATCCACGCGTCTTCTGTCACCGGTGCAATCCGGCTCAGCAGAATTTCTCCTGGCTTTAACCGTGCCATTGCTTCTAGCGTTGCTTCATCGGTTGGCTTGACGACATAGGTATTTGTCGTGAGCCAATTCATTAGCTTAAAGCCATCGGGTAGAATGTGCTGAATTACAAATAGTCCAGCAAAATTGCGCTTCCAGCCGAGAACAAGCGCGCGATCGCTCTCCGACAATTCCGATTCGTTAACAAACAACTCTAGCGGTGTCTGATCGCCAACCTGGCCCTGACCGAGAAACGAATCGACCGCCAGATCGCGCTGCTTGCGATCTTTGGACTGAGATTTGGATAACTGCTCAGCGACAAATGCCTCTAAAGCGGTTGCTAACTCTCCTTCCGCGTCATACACAAAATCGACTAATGCTTGCTTTAGCTCCTGCGATCGCTTTAAACGTTGATCCACGCGCTCATCCTCTTTTTGTTCTTCGACACGATAGGGCTCACTTTAGCGAAAGGTAAGCCCCTTACGATAGATTTCGATATTAGTTAGAAAATCAATTAAAAATTTGTCGCAATCGCTGCAACGCAGATTCGATTTGCTCTAATTCTGCGGCATCGAGTTGGTCAAATCGCTCCTTCAGATAGCTGATATGAGCCGGAAACACGTCTTGAAAGACCTGCTCGCCCTCAGGCGTCAACACAATGAGAAAGCAGCGCCGATTTTCTGGCGGCACTTCTCGACGGACTAACCCTTTTTGTTCTAAGCGATCAATAATGCCGGTCAACGTTCCTTTTGTAACCAAGGTTCGCTCTGCCAATTGATGCATGAACATGCCCGAGGTGTTTCCCAATGTACACAGCACATCAAACTGAGGCGGCGTTAATCCGAGTTCACGAATATGCGGCTCATCGTAAGCACAAAAGGCTTGATAGGTGGTAGTTAGCGATCGCAGCGTTTTCATAAAAGGCTGTTTCGCGGCGCTTTGAGGATTTAGTTTGGCTAGTTTTTCTGATGTTATTGATTTTTTCGACATTTACGTTTTTCTAAATTCGTCTTTCTAGTATTGCATATCAAACAGTCCTAGTTAAAACTATTGGTTTCAAACTGCTCGAACCTTGTAAACTGTAGCTTGAGGACGAGATTAGGTAAAACCCAGATAAGTAAAACTCAGAGTAGAAGCAGCCTTCATAGATTGAACGATAGGGACAAACCATGCCAACCCTCGATCGCATCTTTATCCATCCGATCAAATCGTTAGACGCGGTGGAAGTTAGGCACGCAAAAATTTTAGAGAGTGGCGCATTAGAGGGCGATCGCGAGTTTTGCATGGTGGACTCTAACGGAAAATGGGTCAACGGCAAACGCACTGCCAAGGTTCATCAGATTCGATCGCAGTTCAATCTCCCAGCAAGATTAGTAACGCTTTCGATTCAAGGCAACAATCCGGTGAGTTTTCATCTGGATCATGCCCGAAGCGCGATCGCGGCATGGCTGAGCGACTATTTCGGATTTCCTATCAGCCTGCAACAAGATCGAACTACCGGATTTCCAGACGACGAAGCTTCGCCTGGGCCAACTCTGATTAGCACCGCGACTTTAGAAGCATCGGCAGGTTGGTTTGATGGAGTGACGGTAGAGGGAATGCGATCGCGCCTCCGCACCAATCTCGAAATTGGTCAAACCCTGGCATTTTGGGAAGATGGACTTTACACCAAAACTGAAGAACCGTTGCTCTTTCAAATTGGTGATGTGCAGGTGCAAGGCATCAATCCCTGTTTGCGATGCGTCGTGCCAACCCGCGATGCCATCTCTGGAGAAGCTACACCGCAGTTTCAAAAAACCTTTGCCGTCAAGCGAGAAGAAACCCTCCCAAATTGGGTAGCCAGCAATCGGTTCAAATCGTTTTACCGAATGGCGGTTAATACTCGAATTGCCCCGTCCGAAGCCGGAAAATACCTACGTGTGGGTGATGAGTTGAATGCAACATCTTTCAAAATATGAAGTGAGATCGCGAGTTAACAAAGCCTTTGCGATCTCAACTTAGCTTTCGGTGCAGCGCAGATTAGCTTCAATTAATTCCAACCAATATCTCTTCACGTGCGGCAGCAGCTTCAAGATAAAGCCTTTTCCAATACCAGAACTGCCTTGCGTACCACCATCCCTCGAAAGCGTCTTCTATATCTGGATCGTCCCAATTCCAATCTTCAGCATCTTCATCAACGTTAAAGAGAGAATGCAGCTTGATCCCGCTGAGAATTCTTGCTCCCTGTTGAACAATTGGAAGCGATACAAGGTTCAAGTCTTGACGAACTCCAGGAAACCAATGAGGAGCAAAGTCGCGATCTCCAAACAACAGACTCGATAAAAATGCAACATCGCTACTTTGTCTTCTGTTTAACTCTTGGGTGAGGCGCTTCTCAATTTCTACCGAGCTTGATTCAAAGTAAGCAACTTTAATTTGAGTACGTTCCACCTCAGCTTGGAAGTCGTCAACTAACTGCCTCGTCTCAACCTTGGATTTAAAGACATCTGAATAGCCATTCATCAAGATCTCCAAAGTTTCTTCATCAGCATCCTCTGGTTCTTCGTATTCGCTCATGACCTTAAAGCAGCAATCAAAAGAATGCACCATTAGGATATACATTGCTTTTTCTTGTTGCAGCCGTGCATACAGCCTACTTTGAGGAGAAATCGCCATGTAGTAAATAGTGTGACTCATAGAATGGCAATCATTATTGATCAAGCAGCAACAAAAACCGTGCTGGGTTCCGGCAAGGATTCTCCAGTGACTTCGTATGCCATAACCAACGATTCGAGGGCTCCAATTCCGTTAGTGACAGCTTCCTCATAGCTATCACCATGGTGCGCCATTGCTGCTCCGGAAAATCTGGAAAACAAACCAGGAAACAATCATCCTCTTCTGACCATTGAATCACCATCTGATATTTAAGCTGGGTCATCATTATCTAAACCGAGGCTTGCTGACGCTGATAAAGCGACCAGTACAATCCCTTCGACTTCAGCAACTGATCGTGAGTCCCTTTCTCGGCAATCACGCCTTTTTCCATCACTAGAATTAAATCTGCCTTTTTGAGTGGTGCGAAGCGGTGAGCAATTAAGAAGACCGTACGATCGCTCGCCACCTGCTGAAGATTGTGCAGTACTTGTTGTTCGGTCTCACTATCGAGCGCACTCGTCGCTTCATCCAACACCAGCACCGGAGCATTAGACAAAAACAATCGGGCTAGAGCAATCCGTTGACGTTGACCTCCTGAAAGGGCTGTGCCTCGCTCTCCTGTGTTGGTCTCATAGCCCTGAGGCAGTTCGCTGATAAAGTCATGGGCAACCGCGAGTCGAGCCGCTTCTACTACATCTTCGGCACTAATATCTGGGCGTCCAAGAGTAATGTTGTCAACGATCGTCCCATTGAAAATTAGATCTTCTTGCAAGACAACGCCCATCTGACTCCGCAACGAATGCAGATCGACGCTCTTGACATCAAATCCATCGACTAAAATTCGACCTGCTTCCGGTAAATAAAGCCGTTGCAACAGTTTAGACAGCGTACTCTTCCCTGAACCGCTCCGACCGACGACGCCGACGAGCATTCCAGGCTCAGTCGTAAACGAGATGCCCTTGAGAACAGGTTCTTGATTGGGGTTGTACCGGAAGAACACTTGATCGAACGTCACTTGCCCCTTAAGCGGCGGCAAGACTAGCCCTGATCCCGGCTCAGCTTCGGGAGGAACGTTGAGAATGTCTCCAATCCGATCAACCGATAGCAACACCTGCTGCAAGTTCTGCCAAAGCTGAACCAATCTCAGCAACGGACCTGTCACCCGTCCCGACAACATCTGAAACGCAACGAGTTGACCAATGGTCAGGTTCTGCCCAATCACCTGATGCGCCCCGACCCACAAAATCAGCAGGTAGGAAAAATTCGTGAGGAAGTCAGCTAAGTTGTTGCTGATATTCGACGTTGTAGAGGCTTTAAAGCTGGTGCGAATGTAGCGAGCAAATAATCCTTCCCAGCGATCGCGCGAGGGTTTTTCCGCCGCGTGCGCTTTGACCGAATGAATTCCTGTCACCGTCTCGACAAGGAATGACTGACTATCGGCACTGCGGTTAAACGTCTCGTTCAGCCAGTTCCGCAAAATTGGAGTCGTAGTCAGCGTCAAGGCCGCATACAAGGGCAACACTGCCAGTGCCACAGCCGTCAGCGGAATGCTGTAGAAAAACATCAACGCCAAATACACGACTGAGAAAATTGAATCCAGTACAACCGTCAGTGCCGTTCCCGTCAAAAACTGACGAATGTTTTCCAACTCCTGAACCCGCGCCACGGTATCTCCCACCCGACGAGATTCAAAATATGCCAGAGGCAACCGCATCAAATGACGAAATAATTGTGCCGAAAGACTCAGATCCAAGCGGCGGGCAGTGTGCGTGAAAATAAAGAGGCGAAGAATACCGAGAACCGCCTCAAAAATCGCAACGCCCAGTAGCGCGAACGCCATGACATCTAGCGTTGAAACGCTACCTTGCACCATGACGCGATCGATGACGACTTGAGTAATCAACGGCGTCGCCAAACCCACAATCTGCAATGTGATTGAGGCAACCAGTACCTCGATCAATAGCCCGCGATATTTCCACACCGCAGGCAAAAACCAACTGAGGTTAAACCGCTCCTGCTTCTGAATCGCTTCGACTTGCCAGAGTGTCCCGTTCCAAGATTGCTGCACCGCCGAGCGATGAATCGCCTCACACGTCATGGTGGGATTCATCGGGTCAGCAATGATTAAGCGATCGCCTCTGACACCATAAGCCACGACCCAGTGTGGCTCACTATTTGGCGTTCCCCATTGCATCAGTGCCGGAAAATTCAGCAGCCGTAAGTTCTGCCAGGTAGACTCAATGCGCCGTAACTGTAGCCCCAATTTCTCAGCCGCATCAACTAAATTTGTGGGGCGTTGTCCTCTCAACTGCCGTTGCACCCACTCCAGTTGAGCCGGATTTTGCAGATGGTTAGCCACCATCGTCAGACACGCCGCTCCCGAATTCATGCCCGAGACAAACGGAAAGCTTGTGACAGGTTGGGGAGAAACATCGGTTTGGGGCTGGTAGCGATCGCGCTGAATTGCCCAGAACCGCTCAATATCGGCGGAAGACAACGATGCCCACGTCTCTGCCCGCCACTGCACGACAACGACATCATTACTTGCCGCCCGTGCCTTCCATCCCGGCAGATCGAGCAATTCGCCAACCCATTCCCCAGGCTTGAGCAAAATGGTCTTCTCTTCTTCCGAAACCAGCCGAACTTTTCCACTCAGTACCACTAATTGGACACCCGGCGTTTCCTCTGACCACAGCAATTGTCCTAACCGATACCGTTGGATGACTGCTTTTGTCTTAAATTGAACTTGCTGATCAGGGCTAAGGAAGCACAGGGGCGGCGCTTCCCACGGAAGATTGGCGGTAATGTCGTTTGTAAGCATCTAACACTCAGAACTGGGGGACAGCAGATCAAAACGGTCGCGATTATTCTTCACCAACTTGCAGTTTGACGCTCATTTTCTGGATTTTCTCACCCATCCACCGATCAAACAACTCATTTCGCAGCATCTGGCTCAATTGAGGATTATCGAGTGATGCAGGTAACACTTGCTCGACCCGGAACAGCGCCCAGCGATTGTCGATCTCAAGCGGCCCAACCAGATCACCTTCATTCGCAGAATCGATCGCGGCTCGAACAATATCGGGCATGGTTCCTCGGCTGACGGGTCCCATCATGCCATTGGCAATGCGATCGTCCGCTACCGAATGCTCTCGTGCCAACTCTTCAAAGCTGGCTCCCTCTTTCACCTGAATTTTGAGTTCTTCGGCGAGCTCCTGATTTTCTACCATGATGCGAGACAGCACCACGCGATCGAGAAAAACCTTGCGTTCAATAAAATACTCTTGCAGCTTCGGTTCAGTCGCAACTTGCTTAAGCTTTTCTGTTTTGAAGTTAGATGAAATTTGATTATGAAACGTAGAGTAGTCTAAACCATTACGATTAAGCCAGTCCTGAAACACTTTCGGATCGGTAAGCTGTTGCTGGAGGCGAAAATCAATAACGGCTTGCTCAATGACAGCAGGATTAATGGCTAAGTCTTCGCGGGTGTTGAGTTCTTGCTCCAAAACATACTGACGTAAAATATCGCCCAGGAAGCCTTGCAGCTTACCTGATGTCTGTAAATAGCGGAGGCACTGTTTCAGAGAGAGGGCTTCCTCATCGACTGTTAGAAAAGCTTTAGCGTCCATGAATCTCAATTCTGTGAGGGTCTCAATCAGATAGTATCTTGCCCAGGGCAAATGGGACTTTAATAAAAAATTAGAGCTGGTTAAGGAATTTAACGTAAGCCAATGTGATTAAACTCTAAAACCCGATCACTTAGACTCAGCAATTTCAACCAATTGCTAAAACTTTCTAAAAGAGTTTGACTGCCCTTACCGAACATGTTTGAGTATTTGAACGGAGCATGACAAAAACCTGACCTAAGTAAATTCTCTATAACTAATTGCTCTCATCAAAAGCAAATGAGAGTCTTTGCTTCAGGGAGAAGGCCAGATTCTTAATTTGAGGCTGTATTAGATCCTTGAGATTTGTCCCATTAATTCGCTAAAATCGTGAATAGATCTAAACTCCGACCGGAAAACCGGAGTTTTATGGCATGATCAGTTAGTCACTATCTGCGATCGCAAAGGAAAACAAGAACATTATGGCTCTCCGACTTGGCGACACCGTTCCCAACTTTACACAAGACTCCTCTGAAGGAACCATCGATTTTTACGACTGGGCTGGTGATAGCTGGGTTGTACTTTTCTCCCACCCGGCTGACTTCACCCCAGTTTGCACGACCGAACTAGGCCAAGTAGCAAAGCTCAAGCCCGAATTCGATAAGCGCAACGTCAAGACGATCGCACTGAGCGTCGATACAGCTGAGTCTCACCAAGGCTGGATTGGAGATATCAACGAAACCCAAAGCTGTAGTGTGAACTACCCGATTTTGGCTGATCCCGATCGCAAGGTTTCTGACCTCTATGACATGATCCATCCCAACGCTAATAATACGCTGACGGTGCGATCGGTGTTTATTATCGACAACAACAAAAAGCTTCGGCTCACCTTCACCTATCCTGCTAGTACTGGGCGCAACTTTGAAGAAATTTTGCGGGTGATTGATTCGTTGCAACTGACGGACAACTATAGCGTGGCCACTCCAGCAAACTGGACGGATGGCGGCGATGTGGTAGTTGTGCCATCGATTCCGACCGATGCCGCGCGGGAGAAATTCCCGAAAGGGGTGACAGAAGTGAAACCCTATTTGCGGATGACCCCTCAACCGAACCGTTAGAGGATATCGCTTCAGCGTTTTTTTACTGTGATTTTAGGATGGGTGAGCAATGCTCACCCATTTTTTTGGTCTTTCAATGACTTTGATCGTTCAATGACATAGTCTTACTTGCTAAACAAGTTAGGTTCTACGGCAATTTACCTAACCCATTGCCAAGGATCGTGTGAAATCTGAGACAATCTCCTGAGACACTCTAAACAATACAACCAAGACCCTGTTTCAATGAGAAAACCTTTGTTTCAACTCATAGGGTGGATAACCTGCTGTAGCGTTGTCATCCTGACTAAACCCGTGAATGCCGAACTTATGGCAAGGCAACCCAATTGTAGAGATCCGCAAACTCAGGAAGACATGAACCTCTGTGCCGCCAATGCAGCGCAAGCCGCTGATCGCGCTCTCAATCAGGTGTATCGACGAGTTCAGTCAACCTACGATCGCACCGCACTAGGAAATCTGTTGGTTGAGGCTCAACTCGCTTGGATTAAATTTCGAGATGAAAACTGCAAATTTGCCCAGCAGAGATTTGCAGGGGGTTCGATCGCACCGATGATAGAGCAAAGTTGTATTGAACGGCTCACTCGGCAACGTACCGAAGAACTAGAAAGCTTTTTAGAAAGAGGATGATTGGCGTTGTTCAGCCTGTCGAACAGTTTGGGAAGAGGAGCCGGGTTGTTCAGCGTCTCGAACGTAGCTGTCAAACGCAAACTCCTCCTCCCGAATCGCACCAGACACAATTCTCACTGTCCGTTGGCTCAAGGCAGGAAAAGACCCAGTTTCAGGCTCAATAATGTAGATCCCTTCCAATAGCTGAAGTTGAAACTCTCCCTGATTATCTGTTCTAATGCGTACACGCTGGGTGCGATCCAAGCTAACGACATTCAGCGTACCCACGTAAGGACGGGCAACGCAATCTGTCACAGATACAACCGAGCAGATGGGTTTAACCGTTACTTGACCTCTAATCCCCCCTACCGCGCCAGTTGGAGTGGGTTCATAACGCCGAATTTTGGGTTGAGGTTGACGACGGCGGGGCGGAAGTTGAAAGGGATCTTGGTCTTTTTGGCGGACTTGGGGAGTCTCGTCTATCTGCCGTTGACGAACCTGCGGAATTCCATCCGCTTCTTTCTGGCGAATTTGAGGGTTGGAATTTGGTTGAACAAAGTCTGGCGATCGCTGCGTCCTTAATGGATCTTGCGTCGCCCCTAGCGAATTTGAAGGGGTTCCTGATGGAAGTTGGAGCGGTCCTAGCGGCGAGGGATTGAGTTGCGACGGTGAACCCAGCGTTGTTTGCAGCGGAGTTAGCCTAATGGAAGATGGAACTGGATCAGCCGCAATGGTGTCACTCGCCGCTAAAGCGGTTGACGCCAACAAGGAAGCTAAGAAAACGCTTGATCGAAGTGAGTTACGCATCCAAAAAACCTCTAGAACAGTAGCGTTCCATCTCATGAAAAGAATAGCAAGTCACTGTTCTAGAAGGGGCAAACTTCACGAACTTTTGATGAAACCTTCATCAGTCATGGATTTAATAGATCAAACTCATAGACTTACGGTTAAACGTCCTGGCTGTCCAGCACTGCCGTGAAGCTTGACGCCGCGATCGTTTGCCGCTAAGTGCCGGATGATTTTGTAAACTGCTTCTGCTTCATCGGGCGCACCTGCTTTGGTGGCTAGGGCGTCTATCGTAATGGGGCGGCTTTCTTGTTTCAACGCCTGAATCACGTTGCGTTGCAACTCTAAAATGACTGCCGCCGCTTTCTTACCCGCTTCGACACCGGGTTGGTGATAGGCATTGACGTTGACTAAAAAGCCGTAAAGCCCTACAGCGCGTTCGTACAGCGCTATCAGTGCGCCAACGTGACGGGGAGTCACTTCCGGGATCGTCACGGTAATCGAATCGCGATCGTTGTCATAAATGGCTTTGCGCGTGCCTTGGAGTAAACCCGATAGGTAGTCTCCCGAAGTCACACCTGGCTCGACTTCAATGGCGGAAGCAACAGACGTGCCTTGACGATCATGCAAGACTTCGATAAAGGTGAGAAAGAAGTTTGGGACGCCTTCTCGGAGTTGCTGCACGTAGGCATGTTGGTCTGTTGTACCTTTGTTGCCATAGACAGCAATGCCCTGATGAACAACGTTTCCGTCTAGATCTTTCTCTTTACCGAGCGACTCCATTACCAATTGCTGAAGATATCGACTAAAGAGAAGCAGGCTATCCTTGTAAGGCAAGACCACCATGTCTTTCTCGCCTTTGCCATTGCCTGCGAAATACCAAGAGAGCGCCAGCAGGGCAGCAGGATTCTCCTTAATTTTGGGCACACGAGTGGCGACATCCATTTCTTTGGCACCAGAAAGCATCGCTTGAATATCAGTGCCTTGCAGAGCGGCTGGAAGTAGACCGACCGCCGAAAGTTCTGATGTTCGTCCACCAACCCAATCGTGCATTGGAAACGTCGTCAGCCAGCCTTGAGATTTGGCGAGTTTGTCAAGTTCGCTACCGTATCCAGTCACGGCCACCGCGTGTCTGCCAAAGTCCAAGCCCTGCTGCTGATAAGCGCGTTGAGCTTCTAACATGCCATTGCGGGGTTCAGGCGTGCCGCCGGACTTGGAAATGACGAGAACGAGTGTGCTTCGCAGACGATCGCCCAGCCCGGATAGAACCCGATCGAAGCCTGCTGGATCGGTGTTGTCAAAAAAGTGAATCGCCATGGGTGGCGATGCGGCAAGCGCTTGGGACACAAATTGCGGTCCTAACGCTGATCCGCCGATGCCAATCGATAGAATATCGGTAAATTTCTCGGCTTGGGGAGGACGAATTTCACCGAGATGAATTTTGCGCGTAAAACTTTCAATGTCTTGAATCGTCTGAATAATGTCTTGTTTGAGGTCTTCGTTGGGTGCAAGGTCAGGATCGCGCAGCCAGTAATGGCCAACCATGCGATGTTCGTCAGGATTTGCGATCGCGCCTCCCTCTAGGGCTGCCATGTCTTGAAAGGCTTTCTCAAACTTAGGTTGCATCTGCTCAACAAAGCGATCGTCAAATCGCATCCGGCTGACATCGAGATACACCTCCAAGCCGTCATGGTAGTAAAGCCAGTCTTGGTAGCGTTGCCAAAGTGCCACAGCATTCATATCAAAGCCCCTTGCGTCATTTCTCTGTTCAGTTTATAAGCGCAACGTTCAGTTTATAAGGGCAACAGACACCGAACTAGGGACTAGAGGGGGAAATTTAAGAAATTCGTCATATCGCGCTACCCAAGGACGCCATTTCTAGACAGTCGGCTTGGGCAGAATTCGTAAAAATTTGATGATCTGTCCCGTTATCTCAACACTAATCAAATAGGTGTCGATTGTAAATCGATAAAAAATCTCGCTGGTGCCAAGTGGTTGAAATTCTGCTAATTCTTGCAGTTGGCCAGTCTGGAAAAACTCGTTAAATACAAACTGCTGAATGCGCTGAAAAGCTGCCGTTTCTAAGCCTTTTAGATCCAGGAGAAAGGCGCGATCGTAGCGGACTTCAAGCCGGGACGGGAGAATCGTGCCTCCCATTGTCAAAGGTTTAGTGATGTTCATAGGGTGCGGGGTGCGCTCTGGAGGAGGGGCAGGAGCCGAATTGCTTCTTCGCGGGTGAGTGTATCGCCGGGATTGTGAGCCCGTTTAGCGGTTTGAATTGCTCTTAGCATGTAGAGATCGCAGTAGAGCGGTTCGAGGACTCCCCACAGAGTTTCTAATTCGTCATCAGAGAGATGCTCAATAAGATTGTGAGCGCGACTACGAAAGAAGTTCATAAGGGCAGAAGAGAGAGTGGGTGTGCGCAACGAACGCAGGCGAGGCATGGTTTCAGAGTGCCCATTGCTCCAATGGAAATTGCGCTAAACGTAGCTGCCTTCGTAAGCTTTCGTAGCAATTTCTACGGTTCGTGTTCCTCATTACGATAGGATTTCAGAATCGTTCATTGCTATATCTGTGTTCAACTATCTGTTCTCGTTTGACACGGGCATCATTGGCTATCTCGTCTTTCTAATCACGTCGGTTGCCCTGTATGGACTCTTCAGCCTGGGACTCAATCTCCAATGGGGCTACACCGGACTGATTAATTTTGGTCATGTCGCATTCATGACTGTGGGGGCCTATAGCACGACTTTGCTCAGTTTGGCGGGTGTGCCATTGCTAGTCGCAGTTCCGATTGGAGCGATGTTAGCGGCATTGCTGGGGTTGCTGATGGGGTTTTCGACGCTGCGATTGAGGGAGGATTATCTTGCGATCGTTACGATTGGGGTGTCGGAACTCGTGCGATTAATTGCGTTGAACGAAGGATGGCTCACTAAAGGTGCGTTTGGGGTGCAAAGTTTTCCGCTGCCCTTGGAGAATTTTCGTCCGACCGTTGCGACTCGGATCGGCATGGTTGCTGTGATCACCGCTATTTTTGGGCTGGCGTTGTGGAAATTAGGCAGGCGGTTTTTTCACCAAATCCGAGGGGCAAAGAATTGGCAGAAGCGGATCGTGGCGATTGGCTCCGGGCTGTTGGTGTTGCTGGGAGTTCGGCTTTGGCTCGTCAGTGCGATCGCGCTTTACAATTTCCGCAGTAGCCCAGCCGCAAATGGTTTGCTGTTCGTGTCGTTGATCACGGTCGCGATCGTCTTCTGGGCGCTAGAACGATTGGTCAAATCGCCGTGGGGACGGGTGCTAAAAGCCATTCGGGAAGACGAAGAAGTCGCGAAAGCCTTGGGTAAAAATGTGTTTGCCTACAAACTGCAATCGCTGATGCTGGGTGGCTTTATTGCGGGGATTGCGGGTGCGTTTTTTGCGTGGCAGTTGAGTACCGTGTACCCGACCAATTTTGAACCCCTAGTGACGTTTCAAGCTTGGATTATCATGATTCTGGGCGGTGCTGGAAACAATGCCGGAACGCTGTTGGGTGCGGGAATTTATTGGGCATATACGGCCTTAACACGAGACTTAGAACGGCTCCCGATCGCAGCTGATCAGGTGGGCGCACTGCGAATTATGGTGATCGGCCTAATTCTAATGGTGCTGATGATCTGGCGTCCTCAAGGCGTGTTAGGCAATAAAGACGAACTGACCCTCGGTAAGTAATTGACCCTTGGTCAGTAATTAAATTGAAGACGTAATTGGATTGAAGCAAAGCACGATGACTGACCTTTCCAAATCGCCCATGCCAGTTCTGTCTGCAACAGGATTGATGAAAAGTTTTGGTGGCGTAAAAGCGGTAAATGATGCATCGATTGAGGTGGCCCAAGGCAGCATTACTGGATTAATTGGTCCAAATGGAGCCGGAAAGACAACCTTGTTTAATCTATTGTCAAATTTCATCGAACCGGATCAGGGGCGCGTGTTGTTTGATGGAGAGCCAATTGAGCGATTGCGACCCTACCAAATTGCTCAACGAGGCATGACTCGCACGTTTCAGGTGGCGCGGGTTTTATCGCGGCTCTCGGTGATGGATAACATGTTGTTGGCCGCGCAGCAGCAAACTGGGGAGAAATTTTGGAGTACGTGGTTTTTGCCGGGACGCATTGCCCAAGAAGAACGGGACGCCCGCGATCGCGCTTTAGAAATTCTCGAATCGGTTGGACTCGCGGCGAAAGCAAACGACTATGCGGGCGCATTATCGGGCGGACAGCGCAAACTGTTAGAGATCTCACGGGCGCTGATGACGCGCCCAAAATTAATTCTGCTTGATGAACCTGCGGCGGGCGTGAACCCGACGTTAATCAAGCAAATTTGTGAATACATTACCTATTGGAATCGCCAGGGTCTCACCTTTCTCGTGATTGAACACAATATGGACGTGATTATGTCGATCTGCGATCGCGTGTGGGTGTTAGCAGAAGGTAAAAATCTTGCAGAAGGGACACCAACGGAAATCCAAACAAATTCTCAAGTTCTAGAAGCGTATTTAGGCAAGTAAAGTCTGGGTCAGTAAAGTCATTGGCATTCCTCATTACGAGTTGCGAATTTTGTATTGTGAAGTAATCGCGCTACCATCGAGAAGATTCTGAGCTGTTGACAACACACTTTTTCAACCACGATTTCTCATGGAGCAAACTACTCTGCCAACAGAGGTTATTCTGACTCATCCAAAGCAGTCCCTTGGAAACGTACATCTCGATTGGTCTCCGCAACCGGGCACTTACTTTGATTTAGAGGGTCAGACGTATACGGTTTTAGAACGTCGGCATCGCTATCAGTTGAGGTCTGGACGCTATCGATTGCACAAGATTGCTATTTATGTTCAGAAAACGCAACATCCGGTAGAACGGAGTTTGGTTGCAGGGCGTTGGGTGTTGGGCGATGCAACCTGCGCGTATAGTGCGCGATCGGAGATTGTGCGATGTGCAGTGAATCCAGAAGGTCCGTGTGAAGGATGCCGCTATTACGATCCTGCGTAGGCAATTCGGTTGAATTACGCCTTCACGGGTTCACCCAGGGGCAACGTTCAATCACGAGTAATCTGTTCGCCCACTTCTAACCGCACGCCGTTAGCAAAATCCCACCCAGACTGAGCACGTTTACCGGCTTGCTGAACGGCCCTTAGCAACAATAGTCCGTCTCCCGTTTGCACGACAGCTCCACGATTTTTAAGAATCGCCACAATCGTTCCGGGTGGAGCTATCGTTCCGGGTGGGTCTATTGAAGTCAGACTAGAGGTTTCTTGCTGAAGTGTGGCAAACTCTGACGGAAGCTGAGTTAGCAACGTGGGTTCGAGGGGAATGGTTGCCATGACTTTAAGCGCACTGCCGCGAAAGGTCGTGGTGCAGTTGGGGAAGAACCCCCGGATTTGATTGTGCAGCGCGATCGCACTCTTCGACCAATCCAATTCATAATCGGCTTTTTTGATCAACGGCGCGTAGGTTGCCTCTGCATTATTTTGGGGAATTGATTGAATCGTTTGGTTTTCCAGCTTCAGTAGGGTTTCAATCAGCAACTCTGCTCCAACCGTAGATAGTTTGGCGGCGAGATCAGGGGCGGTGTCGAGGGGCGCGATCGCAACCGTTGCCTTTAATAACATTGCACCCGTATCCATTCCCGCATCCATCAACATCGTAGTAATGCCCGTCTCCGCTTCACCGTGGTAAAGGCACCACTGAATCGGCGCGGCTCCTCGATATTTTGGCAAAATCGAGCCGTGAACGTTGAGACAGCCCAAACGCGGCATGTCGAGAATTTGCTGCGAGAGAATCTGTCCATACGCGACCACGACAAACGCATCCGCCTCGGTCGCTCGAAGTTTTTCTAGAGTGTCTTCGTCTTTTTTGATGCGATGGGGCTGCCACACTGGAAGCTGATGCGATGTTGCAATTGCTTTAACTGGAGACGGCGACAATTCGCTCCCGCGTCCTCGTCGCTTGTCGGGCTGAGTGACGATCGCAACGACATCAAACCTAGAATCTGACAGCAAGGCTTGGAGTGTGGGAACGGCAAACTGCGGCGTTCCAAAGAAAACAATCTTCATGCAGAGGGACTTTGGCGTAAGGCAATACCCTTTAGTATGAAGCCAATACCTCATTACGTTTTCACCTTTTTGAGATGAAGCCTAGATTTGCAGATATAGAAACGTGGCAACAGGCAGAAGTGTTGATGCAGCCTGCGTTTATCCGCCTGATTGATAATCTTCGCAAGCAGTTAGACGAAACGACGTGGAAAGGGACGTATCGCGATGCCTTGGTGTGGGCAGATGGAATTCCTGAGGATGTAAAGGCAACGGTGGCGGAGCTGCAAGAGCAGCTTAAAACGGCTTCACCGGATCAAGCGATGCAAATTGAGCAGTCTTTGTCGCATCTTCCGAATCCTTATCCAGGCTACGAATTGCAGTTAGAGCACAACGATCGGCAGGTGACGGTTGATCTGTGGGAGCTGTGCTACAGAATTTGCTTTCAAACCGATAATCAACCTTTAACCGACGATCGCCCGGTTGAGGTCGATACGAGTTTAATTGATGAAACGGGCGAAGTTGACTGGAATGAATTAGATGACAAGACAAAGCGGCTCGTGTCAGAGATTTTTGATAATTTGCCGACCTGATGAACAAATCGCGCCTTACTCCTCATCAAACTCCGGCGACCACAACTCTTCAATCTTCACCTCCCATCCAGGCAGAAGTTCTGGAATTGTCAGCACCTCACCATCCTTTAGCACAATCGGCTCCTGCTGAGAGCGGCGAACTTCAACCCAACGCTGCTCCGGGTTAATCAAAATTCCAACCCTTGTTCCCATCTCCAAAAACTTCTCAATCTTCTCTCTCAGCTTCGTTAGGCTATCCGTGGGCGACTTGACCTCTACCATCAGATCAGGAGCAAGCTCGGCAAAACTGCGTGGACTCCGCCGTAACCGCCTTGCCTCGACGAACGACACATCTGGGGCACGAGTATCTGCATTCGGCAGCACAAATCCTGCACTAGAACCTGTCACACGCCCCAACTTGCGAGGTTTCGTCCAATTTGCTAACTGACGACCAAACTCAAACGCAACCTCATCCGATTCATACCCCGATGGGCTCATAATCACGATTTCTCCGTTCACCAACTCCAATCGATAGTCGGGGTATTGCGCCTGCACCATCTCTAAGTCTTTAGCGGTTAAAAGCATACAGCCTCCGTTAGCCTCTCTATTATTTTACTGAAGCGCACTCGTCGCACGACAAGGGCAGTCGCATGGCTATGCTGAGGATATGTAGGACAATCGATAAAACGCTAAACTCACAGTCATGACTCAAGATCAAACCCTTAACGCAGAACTTGAAGCCGTAACCTCTGGCGTTGCCGTCTACGATCGCAGCACTTGGGGACGCATTGAAGTATCCGATGCGGATCGGCTGAGCTTCCTTCACAACCAAAGCACTAACGACCTCAAACTCCGTAAACCGGGAGAAGGCTGCGATACGGTGTTTCTCACGTCCACAGCACGAACAATCGATCTAGCAACGGCTTATATTCTTGATGAATCCGTCTTGCTGATGGTGTCACCTGGAATGGCTGAGAAGATTATGTCGTTTCTCGATCGCTACATTTTCTTCGCCGATAAAGTGAAGCTAACGGATAGAACAGACCAAACATTTGCCTTCAGCTTGCTCGGCCCACAAAGTCACGCCCTGCTCCAGAAACTGGGAGCTGCAGAGATTGTCGGGCAACCTTACGGAACGCATCGCATGTTCACGATTGCCGGGCAGGAAGTGAGAGTGGCGGTTGGAAGCGGCTTAGCCACAGAAGGCTACACCTTGATTGCGCCCTCCAATATCCAATCCGTTTTAGTCGAAGCGGGTGCGATCGCACTCAGCGATCGCGCTTGGAACTATCTCCGCGTCGAACAAGGTCGCCCTATGCCGGGACACGAGTTGACCGATGATTACAATCCTTTAGAAGCGGGACTGTGGCACACCATTTCATTCAACAAAGGCTGCTACATCGGGCAAGAAACGATCGCCAGACTCGATACGTACAACGGGGTCAAGCAACAACTGTGGGGAGTCCGACTCGATCAACTTGCTGAAGTCGGCACAACTGTAACCGTTGAGGACACGAAAGTCGGAACGCTAACCAGCGTGGCTGAAACCCAATCTGGAGCGATCGCTCTCGCTTACATCCGCACGAAAGCAGGCGGCGCAGGCTTGGAGGTGAAAGCGGGCGAGAGTCAAGGTGAAGTGGTCGATTTGCCCTACCTTTCGCGATCGGCTCTGCCAAGCTCCAAAGAATCGGTGCAAGGCTCAACTTCATAGGAACCTCAGCAAGCTTAGGATTGCAATTCTTTCAACGCCGTTGAACTGTGCGATTGAAACTGGATTAGTCCAATCAGAATCAGCACTAAAAGTCCCATCAACGCAACCGGAGCGAGAAATCCGCCTAGTCCAATCAAGGCGACACAGGCGATCGCGGCCAACATCCGTCCGCCCAGAATTCGATTCGGTAACGATCGCGGTGCTGCCCACTGAACCGCAGTGAGTCCAATCAGATACAAGCTGATTCCTCCACACAGAACGGTGCAGGTTGCAAGGCTTAACTGTCCTACGTCTACGCCTTCGATCGCGGCCTGAATTCCAACTCCAGACGCAACAATCCCGGCAAACACCAACACATGACTGTAGCCATAAACAAATGATTTCAACAACGCTCGTTTCTGATTGCTTCGCAGTGCCTGGTTAATCACCGAATCTTCTGCACATTCAAAATACAGCCACCATAAGCTCACGGCGGCAATGAACCCACTGATTGCGGTCAAGGTTTCTTGCCATTGCCATTTAATGTCAGAAACTCCGGTTGCCACAGCCAGAATCGCTTCTCCTAAAACAATGATCACAAATAGCCCAAACCGTTCGTCCATGTGCGACACCTGAACCGGCACTGATCGAATCGTGACGTAGGTAATCGGACCATTGCTAATCTCAATCAGCAGGGCAATGCCCCAAAGAACGAATCGAACCGGAGGCGGCAGCACGATCGAGACAAGCCATAAAACAAGCGCGATCGCAAAACTGAGCGTGTAGCGCTTCGTGAGTTCTCGCGATTCGGGAACCAGTCGCCACGCCTGAAAATATAACCCGACGATCACAAAGCGCAACGCTGCATAGACGGACGCGAACTGGGCTGATCCGTTTTGTAGCGCTTCTGGAATGGTTAATCCCAGCACAATCATCCCAAACATGACACCCAGCATAATCAGGCGATAAAATCCTCGCTCAACGTCAAACTGATCCGCGTAATAACTAAAGTCAATCCACAGCCACCAGATTGGAACAAACAGGACAGCGAAACTAACGATGCCCGTCCAATCGAGATGGTCGTGGAGAAAATGCGCCAGTTCTGCGATCGCCACGACAAACACAAGATCAAAGAAGAGTTCTAGCCAAGTCGCATGACGGCTAGTTCGCAATTCCCCTTCAGGGTAGCTGGTCTCACTTTCTCCGACGTAGAGCCGCAGGGATCGTCGCTGGGGTCGATTCATTCTACTTGCCTCAACGCTGAGTTCGTTGTCAGAAAAAGACAGGAGACACCTCTTTACCTAGCTTTGGAAAAGCTGTGTAACTCTCTTCTAAAAAACTAGCCCTATGCTAAAACGGGTTCCACCGAAGCGCAACTCTTTGTATGGGAAGAAGCGGTATCGATCGCTAAGGCTTCACCAGGCTGAGTTTCTGATCGGGCAATCCAACGGACTTCTCGAACCCCTGCGGAGCTTGGTAAAGCCATTTTCTTCAAAGTTGCGCTTTGCGCTGATTCTTTGAAGCTTGGCAGCGCCAATCGCGTAAGGGCTTGCACTAACCGTGAAATTTGCGATACAGCATCGATTGAATCGGGCGTCCATTAATTAAGTGACGAGTTTTAATCGCGTCTACCTCTTCAGGCGACACCCGACAATACCAAACCTGCTCGGGCAAGACGAGTACCATCGGGCCGTTCCCGCATTGCCCAAGACAGCGACTACTCTCAATTTCGACCCCTATTATGGGATGGGCTTGAAACGCAGCGAGTACCTTAGCGGCTCCCAGTTTGCGACACGACTTATTCTGGCAAACTCGCACGCATTGTGGCTCTAGTCCGATCCTCATGAGTCAGCTTCAATTCGGTAACAATCCCTTCGATGCTAACCAATCTCGGTTAAATAGTTTGGACTGATAGCGACTGCCGCCATCACAGAGAGCGGTGACGATCGTATGTCCGGCTCCCATTTGTTTTGCCAAGACAACGGCTGCCGCGACGTTAATTCCTACCGAGCCGCCCATAAATAAGCCGTCTTTCTCCATCAGTTGGTAGATCACCCGAATCGCTTCGCGATCGTCAATCTGAATCGCATCATCGACCGGTGCACCTTCCATATTTCCGGTGATGCGGCTATTGCCAATGCCTTCGGTGATCGAACTGCCTTCAAGCTTAATCTCGCCGGTTTTCACGTAGCTATACAGCCCACTTCCCATTGGGTCAGCAAGCACGCATCGGATGTTCGGATTCTTTTCTTTGAGAAACATCGACACGCCTGCATAGGTTCCGCCTGTCCCGGTTGCAGTCACCCAGGCGTCGATGTTGCCGTCAGTCTGCGCCCACATTTCTGGAGCGGTCGTTTTGTAGTGTGCCTCACGGTTGGCAAGATTCTCGAACTGATTTGCCCAAACTGCGTTGTCCATTTCTGCCGCAATTCGGCCCGACAGTTTGACGTAGTTGTTCGGGTCTTTGTAAGGAACTGCTGGAACCGTGCGAACTTCTGCACCTAAAGTTCGCAACAGGTCAATTTTCTCTTGAGATTGAGTATCAGGAATGATGATCAGGCACTTGTAGCCCTTGGCGTTACAGATGTGGGCAAGTCCAATTCCTGTGTTGCCTGCGGTTCCTTCGACTACCGTTCCTCCCGGTTTGAGTAAGCCTTTTGCTTCGGCATCTTCAATGATGTAGAGGGCAGCTCGATCTTTAACCGATCCGCCTGGGTTGAGAAATTCTGCTTTGCCCAAAATTTCACACCCAGTTTCATCACTAAAACTATTGAGGCGGATGAGTGGCGTATTGCCGACTGCACTGACAAATCCACGTTTGATATCCATTCGATCGCGTCCTGCGTGTTTCCCTAGTTAAATTCTGGCGCATTACGAGCCATCTTTCAGAGCTTGTCCCGCTGATCGCTGGGTGAAATCCGTCCGTAATCTAAAAAATCTTCAGGAATGCAGAACTTCTACCAAACCTTACTCAACTTTAGAACGAAGTTTGGCAACACGGGATCAGCGCTTACGGTTTCAGGATTCTCTAAACATTCGGTTGCTTGTCCCGCTCGGTAAATGTAGACTCTTCGATGCTTGCGGTCAATCAACAAACCCAACCGAAATCCCGGTTCTTGCGCGTACTCCTCCATCTTCTCTTGCAAGGGTTTGAGGTTGTCAGAGAGCGATCGCAGCTCAACGACAAAATCAGGACAAATCGGAGCGAACTTTTGCTGCTGCTCAGGCGTGAGTGTGTTCCAGCGCTCGATTGTAATCCAAGACGCATCAGGAGAACGATCTGCCCCGGTCGAGAGCTTGAAGCCCGCGCTAGAGCTAAATGCCAGTCCAGTACCGTCTTCGTCTGACCAGTTCACTAACTGATGAATAATTCTGGCTTCTCGATTTCCAGTTTCTGAACCTGCGGGGGACATAATTGAAATTTCTCCATAGCGATCGCGCTCAATTTGCAGGTCACGGTTAAACCGACAGAACTCAAAAAACTGGTCATCTGTCATCGCGAGAATGGAGGACGGAATTCGTACAACTAGTGAGGACGAAAGCATAGCAGTTTTCCATCGATAAAGGCGGACGATAGTTGAACCTCTCACCTTACTATCTTATGGAATTGCGATCGAGCGCAGCAGTCGATCAACGATCGCGCTAGAGCGCCGTCCGCCTGCCGAAATGATGCGGTGAGACAACACGTGCGGCGCAAGTTCTTTTACATCGTCTGGAATTGCGTAATCTCTGCCTTCTAAAAATGCCAACGCTTGAACGGCTTTCTGTAGCGCCAGCGTTCCTCGCGGACTTGCACCCAGCGTGACTTCTTCATCCTGTCGGGTGGCTCGAACCAGGTTCAAAATATACTGCTGCAACGAGAGTTCGACCGTGACTTGAGTACACAACTTCTGAAGCTGTTGCACCTCCTCCAAACTGATGCAAGGCTGCAGAGCTTCGGGGGCAAACCCGGTGGAGAGTCGCTGTAACATTTGCAGTTCCTCAGCTTCCGTGGGATAGCCGAGCGATAATGACAAAGCAAAGCGATCCATTTGAGCTTCGGGGAGCGGGAAGGTTCCCTGGTATTCCACAGGGTTCTGAGTGGCAATGACAAAGAAGGGTTCCGGTACTTTACGGGAATGACCATCGATCGTTACTTGGTGTTCTTCCATGACTTCGAGCAAGGCAGCTTGCGTTCGGGGAGTAGCCCGATTAATTTCGTCGGTTAGCAAGATGTTGGCGAACACCGGGCCAGCCAGAAACTCAAAGCTTCCAGTGCTGGGATTCCAAATGTTGGTTCCGGTCACGTCGCTCGGCAGCAAGTCTGGTGTGCATTGCAACCGTTGAAACTTGCCGTCAATGGATTTGGCTAACGATTTTGCCAATAGGGTCTTGCCAACGCCGGGAACGTCTTCTAGCAAGGCGTGTCCCCCAGAGAGCAGGGCAACCAGAACCAAGCGGATCGCCTCGTGTTTTCCAACGATAGCACGGTTCAAATTCTGAACGAGTTGCTCAATCCGGTCTCTCATAGCGAAAATCCTAGGGGTTGAAGAATCCTGTTGATCATACTCAGGGTTCCCGCCCTTGGCGCGCTCAAGCGTGTTGATCGAACGCGAAGGTTTCGCTAAATCTGATTGGCGCGGTACGAGGAAACGGCTAACGTCGTTCTTGCAATCTCGCAATCTGCGCTAATTTGAGCTTGTAACTCTTCGAGGGAAGCAAACTTCTGCTCAGGGCGAATGAATTCTTCTAGCTCAACGGTGAGCGTGTGCCCGTATAAGTCTCCTGTCCAATCGAGTAGATGAACTTCAATGGTCTGTGCCAAACCGTTTACGGTCGGACGGTTGCCAATATTCATCACGCCCAATAGCTCTTTTCCTGGCAATGGCTCTTTTCCTGGCTCAGAAACTCTGACGCCGTACACGCCTTGTCGAGGAACTAGCTTGTTGGCTGGCAGTTGTAGGTTTGCGGTTGGAAAGCCGATGGTGCGTCCAAGCTGTTGTCCCTTGACCACTTCCCCGACTAAACGGTAGGAGCGACCTAACATTCGATTCGCGGTTTTCACGTCTCCACTGAGAAGCGCTCCCCGAATGGAGGAGCTACTGATGCGCTTGCCGTGAAAGGTGAGGAGAGGAACGATCGTGGTGCTGACGCCGAAGGTGGCCGCGATCGCGCTCAGATCTTCTGCTGTGCCGAGTCGCTTGCAGCCAAACCGAAAGTCTACGCCGACGCTGACGTGCTGCGCCTGCATGTGTTGCACTAAGATCTCTTCGACAAACTGCTGCGGGGTCAGGGCTGCCAGTTCTTGGGTAAAGGGCAACATCACGAGTTGCTCAGCTCCCATTGCTTCGAGGCAAGCGGCTTTTTCGTCGAGGGGTGTCAGCAGTGATCGCGGTTTCCCGGTAAAGAATTCAGTGGGATGGGGAGAAAAGGTGACGACGGTGGGGCGGTTGCCAGTGCCAGTGCCAAGAACAGGCGAAATGACCTGACGATGCCCTAGATGAATGCCATCGAAGTTTCCTAGGGCAACAGCAGTTGGTGTTAGGGCTGTAGAGGGGGAAGAAGTGATCCACACACTTCACATTTTGACACATCTCGATTCGGAAAATCTAGAAAGATACGGAAAGAAACGAGACAAAGACTTTAAAGGTATATTTTGCGAGGAAGATTTTGCAGGTCGCTTGAGCAGGTTGATAAGGTTTGCAGGTTTGGTCACGATTGCGATAGGTTTGGTCACGATTATCGTAGCGTTCGTTACAAAAATTACGACCTTGGTCACGAATGTTACGACTTTGGTCACGAACATTACGACCTTGGTCACGAATGTTACGACCTTCGTAACGAACGTTACGACTTTCGTTGCGAACATTACGACTTTGGTTACGAACGTTGTAACATTCGCGGATCATTTCTTTTGGACTCGATCGCTATCCGTTTGCGTTTTCTCTACGATCGCGCCATCATCTTCCACCGAAATCTGAATCTCAGTCATCACTGTTGACACAAACTCATCACGGTCATATCGCTGCGATCGCTAGAGAAGTTAGCGACAACGATCTAACCAGCTTTGATAAGTTTCCTGATGACTCGGATTGTCTAGCTCAATTTCAATACGAATCCGCTTGCAACCGTGATTAGATTGACGCGCGATCGCATCCAACAACCAAGCCGCAGTTCGAGGAGACGAAACTTCGCCTTTCACGATAGAACCCTGCGCCGTAGAACCAGAAGCAATGGTACGTTCTGAAGTCGCTTCTGAGCCAAGGAGTTCTAAGCCCTCAATCTCGCCCTGTCCTAAGTCAATCTCCGCGAGCCTCCGAGGGGAATCGCCAACCTGCTCAACAATCAATTTCTCGCGACGCACCGGAACTTGAATCATGCGAGTCTCGATTTCCTTACGGACAATGACTTCGCCAACCTTCTGTTTCTGGTAATTAACCTTAAGCCGTTCTTCTAACAGGCGAATGGTTTCTTCCTGAACAACGTTCTGTCTAAGGACATCTTGCTGTTCAACCACACCTTGTTCAACCACATCTTGTTCAATCACCTTAGGAGGAAGCAGTTCCTGCGGAATTGCGCCCGTTGCGCTCTGCGTCATGGGAGAAGCGGTTCCTGCGGAGTTGCGCTCTGCGCTAATCGCTTGCGGGTCTGCTGGCGAATGACGAGAACTAAGGCGATTGTCTGACTGGATTAGATCCCTTTTTGAGGCGTCGGATTGCATAGGATATACAGGCAAATTTGCAAGACCAGCAGGACTTAAACTAACTAATAGTGCGCGAGATTTTGGATTTACACGATCGACCAATCTACTTTCTAATAAAAAGCTTTTTTGTAGAGGATCAGACAGAGAACGGGTCAAAACAAAATTTAGATGTTGCGTTGCATCAATAATCAGATTCTCAACAATTCCAACAAGTTCATTTTGTTGATTAACTACTTCAAATCCAATTAACTTTTGTCTAAGATTATCCAGCCGATCTTCAAGCGGATTGCTATCGGAATATTGTGACGATTCCGTATACATTTTGCCAGCCATTTTCCTGTAGTAAATCACTTCTTCTCTTTCAAAAGAGGCAGAGCTACTTGAAATAGCTCTGCCCACTTTTACCTAATTACTAATTAAGTGCAGCCTAAAAGCAAAGCTTTCAGTTCTACCGACTAGCGCGATCGACGTTGGTACGATCGTTGTCGATGATCGGACGACCTTGAGTATCGATGTCCAGTTCTTCGCGACGGACTTCGTCTTCGGCAGTCACAGTGTCTTGATCCACAACCTTCTTCACGCGCACTTCTTCCCGAACGAACGCTTCCTTATGGATATCAGGCGTCTCTTCGTAGACTTCTACGCGAGCGACTTCGCCTCCGGTGAACGTAGCTTCACCTGGAGTAACAGCAGTTGTATCGGTCGCGTTAACCCGCTCAATCACAACACGCTCTTTCTCAACGGGCACATCAACGCGAGCCGTCTCAGTTTCAACATGCTTGCCTACAGTAACTTCGCCGGTCTTCTGACGAGTCTTGCTAGCAATCAAGCGCTCTTGATACAACCGAATGCGGTCGTCCTGACGACCTAAGTCGAATAAGTCTCTATCGTGTTCGTCGTAGTTATAGGTATCGCGATCATAGTCACGACCAAGGTTAGTATCTGCGGCGAAAGCACCTGAGTTAGTATCTGCGGCGAAAGCACCTGTCGTAGCACCCATCGAGGAACCGGTATAGGGCATTCCTTCAACCGGAGTCGGGGAATTTAGAGGAGCGGAAGCATCCAAAGAAGCTTCGGTCGTGCCAGCTGCTCCAGTCATACCAGTCATTCCGGTCATGCCAGTCGTGCCGGTCGTACCAGAAGAGCGATACACGCCGCGAACCTGCTCTTCGTGATCGTAATCGATCTTCAAATCATCCGTGAATTCTGGTAGAGCCTCTACTTGCTGCCTAGTCAAGCCATCGGCATAAACGCGACGAGCGCTATAATCAATTCTCGCACGGCCGATCGGCAGCATTACTTTTTTACCAAATATCCATGCACCAGTATTGATAATTAAATAGCGGAATTGGCCGTTTTCATCTACTAAGACATCGTTTACGGAACCAATTTTTTCATCACCAGCATATAAATCTAGATCTTTTACATCGTCACCATCAAAATGATTACGATAATCAGGATCAAAGTCTTTAATCTTATGTAAAGCCATATGTGTTATCTCCTAAAGTTTCGTCACTACAGCCTAAGTGTATAAATTCAATTAGAAGGCTCCCTCTTTCTAACGACCTAACCTGTCTCTACTTCTTATGAATGAGTTGTAATTGTGTTTTGTTCTTTTAGCAAAAAAGCAAAGGTTTTGAGTAAAGAGATATTAAGTTCAACTCAGTTTCTCTTAATTGAACGTTAACCAAATGGACTCCCAAACTTGGTTGAAATTAGCTCAACAACATCGTGCGATCGCAGTGATTCGCGCTCCCCAATTTTGTTTGGGGCAACAGATGGCAACAGCAGTTGCAGCAGGGGGAATGAAACTAATTGAAATTACTTGGGATAGCGATCGCGCGGCAGATCTAATTTCTCAACTGCGAATTGAGCTACCCACTTGTACGATCGGAACAGGCACAATTCTAACCACGGCTCAGCTAAAAGACGCGATCGCGGCGGGTGCAGAATTTGCCTTTTCTCCCCATACCAATCTCGACTTGATTGGGCTTGCTGTTGCTAAAGAAATTCCAATGATTCCAGGTGCGCTGACGCCGACTGAAATCATTACGGCTTGGCAAGCAGGAGCAAGTAGCGTTAAGGTTTTTCCCGTACAAGCCGTGGGCGGTGCAGACTATATTCGGGTCCTGCAACAACCGCTTGGAGATGTTCCGCTCATTCCAACCGGAGGAGTGACGCCGACCAATGCCAAAGCTTTGATCGAAGCAGGCGCGATCGCGGTTGGACTGTCAAGCGGATTATTTCCGAAAGGAGCCATGAGCAATCAGCGCAACTCTAGAGGAACTGCAATTTGCGATTGGTCACTCATTCAACATCAAGCCCGCACTCTGATTCAAACGCTAGAAGAAACTTCGACAACTGCCTCTGCTGTCGCCTCAACTTAGGTTTGCGATCGCCTGATTTACCCAACCCGATAACTTCGCTTGGTCTTCTGCCGAAATTTCTTGCACCATACAGTTTTGAATGCTCAGTGCGAGCAGCGGCAAGTCATCTATCAGCGCTCTGCCTTCATCGGTGAGCCAAATTCGCCAGATTCGACGATCTTCGGCATCGCGTTCCCGCCGAATTAGATCGCGTTCTGCCATGCGATCGAGCACTCCGGTCAAGGTTCCGCCCACCTGCTGTAGTTTTTCTCCAATGCTTGAGGTTGCCAGCCCGTCTTCTTGCCACAAACAGCACAACACTACCCAATGAAACGGCGTCAGCCCGAAGGGATCGAGCAGTTCTTGAAACTTTCTCATCCCCAACTGAGCCAGCAGTTTAATGCGGTAGCCCATGTTATAAGGCGCAAGAATCGACTGCCAGCCAAGCGGCGAGGATGTAGTAGGCGGATCAGATGGATTGGGTTGAAGGTTGACAATAATGCGATCGATGATGTTGGAGAACTGTTCTCGCTCAGCGTAAGAGAGTCCTTTTAACGCCGTCTCTCGAATCTCAACACCAAGGGGTGGCAACAAGTCTTCTAATCGCCGTCCCGCACTGGTGAGCCAAATTCGCCACACTCGACGGTCTTGAGCATCGCGCTCTCGCCGAATCAGATCGCGTTCTGCCATGCGATCGAGCACTCCAGTCAAGGTTCCACCCACCTGCTGCAACCGATCGCCAATGCTTGACGTTGCTAGCCCATCTTCTTGCCACAAGCAGCACAATACCACCCAATGAAACGGCGTCAGCCCAAAGGGATCAAGCTTCTCTTGAAATCGCCGACCCAGCAGTTGGGAAAGCAATTTCAGCCGATAGCCAATCCCATGCGGTGCAAGCACACGAAGCGAATCTTTAGAAACCTGAAGTTCAGTGTGGGAAGGAACCATTACGACATTATCGAGGGCACTTACTTTATAGAATATCTTGGATCAACGCAGGCTCAATGTGACAGGGCGGATAGTGGTGAGACAAACAGGAGCCTGACTTGCTTACAGCAATAGGATATTAGGGTTTAGCAGAATTTAGCACGGAATTCTATTAAACTGAGCCACTAAATTCTGCATATTAATGTTTTATTAATGCTTACAGCTTATGACTGCCTAAGAAGCGAGGCGGTGTTAACCAAAAAAGCCGGCTCGTCGCGATCGGGGTTCCCGAATCTGGAATCGTAACCGCGATCGCGCCTGCTTTTTTAAGCACTAAGCTTCCATGAGCATTGCCCCACACCAAAATTTCTGCCCAATTACTCAAATTTGGCTCGTGCCCCACTAACGCTAGAACTTTGTTAGGCGCTCTCCACGTTGCCAACCAGTCTAACCACTGCTGAAGCTCGCCTCCAGGCGCTAAACAATCTGCGATCTCTAGGTGCTTGCTCAGTCCCTCGGCTTGAAGAATCTCAGCCGTCTGTTTAGCTCGCATCAGAGGGCTAGTCAAAATCAAGTCAAACTTCAACCCCAACTGGTGCAACTGCTTCGCCACCTGCCGAGTCTTGCGCTTGCCTTCATCCGTGAGGGGACGCTCTGCATCGTTAGCATAGTCGCCGTGTTGCCCAGCTAAGCCGTGGCGAATGAGATAGAGATCCATGATCAAGAGAGCATTGGGTGATTGACTCCGACTATAGCGCCTATCTTACGAACTTCAACCACCCTCAATGCTCAAATCTTCAACACGAGAACCTCCTCTCAGTTCCCCAGTTGAACCTTGTCTTTTGATCCCTACTCAACGCGCTATTGCTGCGGATAATTTTGTTCTGGATTCACCAAACGCAAAAGTTTTTGCTTAATTTGGGTATCAAAGACAGACCACTTCATTTTGGCGTACTCGCTACTTTCGGAGAAGCCAGAGAGAAATCCCATCGGAATTTCAAATCCGCCTGCCTGCGATCGCCCGCCGCCAAAGAAGCGTCCCTGAGAGTCTTGCCCAAATGCCTCTTTGATAAACTCATCGGGGTCGAGCGTAATTTTATTCGTTCGCAACGAGCCAACCACGAGTTCTAATTCATCGTCGTCATCGTGAACAATGCCATATACAACAGCAGTGTGCACGTTGTCTTCAGTCACTAGAAAATCTGCGGCTTGCGGAATCGCGTCTCGGTCGTCGTAGCGCAAATAGCCAACGCCCGCGATCGAGAAGTTGTTTTGCACAATGCGATTTTTCAGCGATCGCTCAATGACATCCATCACCTGCCGCGATCGGGACGATTGCAGCACCGTGTTGAGCAACTGCCCATCATAGAAGCGGCTGAGATAGGCGGCGGCTAGAAAATCTTCTTCTTGAGCCTGCATCAGCCGATTCGTATCCGATCGCAGCCCGTGCATCAGCGCTGTCGCGCATTTCACATGCTCGCTAATATTGCTATCTAGCCTCAGCATCCCAGATTGCAGATACTGCGTCAGGATCGTTGCTGTAGCACGAGTGTTTGTCCGAATATCGATAAACTCAGCATTCAGATCATCCTGCATACTGTGATGATCAATCACCACCGTAATCGGCACATGCGCCTGCTGAACGACCGAGAAAAGCTGGCTCGTCGTGCCCTGATTGTCGATGAAGACGCAGCCTTTGTAGTTTGAAAGATCTTTCGTTTTAGCAATCTGAGGCGTCCAGCGCTGTAACGGAATGCCAGTCAACTTCACCAGCGCAATATTTTCTTGGTGGCTCAGCATTCCAGCATAGACAATTTCGCAATTGACATCGTATTTCTGAGCAATCAGCTTATAGGCCCAAGCTGAAGACAAGGCATCCGGATCAGGAAAATCCTGTAGAATGACTAGCTGACGCTCACCGCGATGCTTTTCTAACAGTTTCCGAAACACTTCGACTTTTTGTTCTTGCTCTGACGATCGCGCTGAATCATACGGGAACCGTCCTCGCTGTTCGTAGCCAGAACCATTTAGCTTACCGACAGCATCAGAGGGTACGTACTCAGTGGAGCGAGAGTTTGAACCAGTCAGGATAAGTTCTGGTTCCATTGAGGTAGTTGAGCTAGGGGAGTGTGGACTCGGATCAAATTGCATATAGAGACAGACGAGAGAACCAAGACAGTACCTATAATTAGCGGCATTGCTGCGGGGTTCCTCTAAATCTGGAAACCTTGCTTCAGTTGGTACTTCCTGATCTTCGCAAAAAAGCTTCAAAAGCGTTAGCTTTATGAAGGCTTTATGTCTTGAGATGGAGAGAAAATGTCTTGAGATGGAGAAATTAAAATCTAATCGATAGAAGCTGCTCTAGGCCGAGAGACTATCCTTCGATCTCCAAATCTCCGATTACATATTTACGCCATTCTTGATTTACTCCATTTTTGACATGTTTCGTCACCTCAAAATAGAGGCTGCTGTGAGGACGATGAGGCGTCGTCAGCAATGGCATATTGGCTTCTTTGGGCGTCCGGTTGCCTTTTTTAACATTGCAACGAACGCAAGCCGTTACCATGTTTTCCCAAGAATCTTCTCCGCCCCGCGATCGCGGGATCACATGATCGAGGGTTAGATCGTCTCCTCGATAGCTACAGTATTGGCACATCTGCTCGTCGCGATGCAGGATGTTTTTGCGCGTTAGAGAGATTTCTTTGTACGGCACACGAACGTAGTGACGCAATCGGATAACCGTGGGTAAGGGAAATCCCGAATAAATGTACTTGCCGTTGTGTTCGACTTGCTCTGCCTTTCCTTTGATTAGCAACACCACGGCTCGCCGCCAGCTTGTGATGTTAAGCGGTTCAAAGGAAGCGTTAAGCACCAGAACCTTGCCCATTCCAGGAATTTGTTTAAGACAATCTGACTAGTACTGATGCTAACACATTCCTCGAAATGCAGAGTTGGGGCGCAACGACAGCACTGAGCAAATGCTGAACCAGAATTTTTCTGACACACGACTTCTCGATCGAGACAGCGCCTTTATTGAGCAACCATATTGTTTTTGAGTAAAACAATATAAAGTAAAGAGCAATTCAGGTTCACCAGACTTCAAGTTCAAACACTATTCTTACAAAAGTTTAAGAAGTCCGAATGAAGAGTTTTAGGTGCTAGGGTGCGATCCTTTGGAGTTTGGCTTTGCCAATCGCAGATATTGGGTGTGAGAAGGAGTAGGTGTGATGTTGAGTTGGGAGCAAAGTCCGAGTGTTGCTCTGATGCAGCGAGAACGGGCGTGGGTAGAGGTTGATTTAGCGGCCCTCTCCTATAATGTGCAGCAGATTCTAAGCTTGTTGTCGCCGCAAACTGCCTTAATGGCGGTTGTGAAAGCTGATGCATATGGACACGGAGCCATTACCGTTGCCCAGACGGTTCTGCAAGCAGGCGCAACGTGGCTAGGTGTCGCCACTATTCCAGAGGGAATCGAGCTACGAGAGGCAGGAATCGAAGCGCCGATTTTGGTGCTGGGAGCGACTCATACGGCGGAGCAAATTCGCGCGATCGCGCAGTGGCAACTCCAGCCAACGCTCTGCACGCCTAAACAAGCGCTTGTCTTTTCGGAAGCCGTGGGCAGTCGCGCTTCCTTACCTGTTCATATCAAATTGGACACGGGCATGTCCCGTTTGGGCACATCCTGGCAGCAGGCAACAGAGTTTGTGCAGTTGGTGCAGCGATTACCAAACTTAGCGATCGCTAGCGTTTATTCTCACTTAGCCACTGCCGACGATCCTGATCCAACGGTTTTGCGTCAGCAGCAACAGCACTATGAGTCTGCTCTCCATGCCTGTGGGTTTAATCCCAATAGCACGGCCCCTGCCCATCCACTGCCGCATTTTCATTTAGCCAATTCGGCAGCGACACTGACTGACTCTAGCCTTCACTACGATCTTGTACGGACAGGACTGATTATTTATGGACTCTATCCAGCCGACCACCTGAACGATCGCGTCAATCTCAAACCTGTGCTGCAAGTCAAAGCGCGGGTGACTCAGGTAAAAACGCTGCAACCAGGAACTGGAGTGAGTTATGGGTACAAATTTATTTGCGATCGCGAGACTCAAATTGCCGTCGTTGGAATTGGCTATGCAGACGGCGTTCCTCGCAATCTATCGAATAAAATGACGGTTCTCGTTCGGGGACAGCGGGTTCCTCAAATTGGAGCCATCACGATGGATCAGATCATGCTAGATGTGAGCAAGATTCCAGCACTGCAAGAAGGGGAAGTCGTCACGCTGATCGGACAAGACGGCAATGAGCAAATCTTGGCGGACGATTGGGCCAAGTTGCTGGGCACCATTTCTTGGGAAATTTTGTGTAGTTTTAAGCATCGATTGCCCCGTGTTTCGGTTGGCAAGCCTTACCGAGCTAAACCTCCCATTTCTGAAGTTCATCGTCAATCTAGAGCCTAAACCGTTTAAACTGATCCTCCTTAGAAGGGTTTATGGAAGTTGGCAGACTGCCAATGTAGAACCCCAATGAGCAGAGTTAAGGAGGATACGCCTATGGCTGAGACTGAAGGAATTTTAGGGTTTTCGCTGAATTTTCCTCAACCCGTGTTTGAGAATCAGTTGTCAAACTTGGCATTTCAGTGCTTTAAAGCGATCGCAATCCTGCTCCTGACGCGGTGGGGAGCAATAACAGCGAGACACCTTACCTTTCGTCTGCTCAAATACGCAGAACCCACCTTACAGAAATTCTTGGCACAGATGTCAGGAATTTTGGTGTGGATGATTGGCGTTGTCGCTGCCCTCAATACCGTTGGAATTCAAACGACAACTGTGGTCGCCGTGGTGGGTGCAGCGGGTCTCGCGATCGGGCTGGCTCTGCAAAATAGTCTGTCTCACTTTGCGGCGGGAATCTTGCTGGTTAGTTTTCGCCCCTTTGAAGTGGGAGATGCGATCGAAGGAGCAGGCGTGGCAGGATTGGTCGATAACATCGGCTTATTTTCGACCACTATTCTCACCGCCGATCACGTGCGAATTACGGTTCCCAACAGCAATCTCTTTAGCGGCACGCTGAAAAACAATACAGTGATGGGCACTCGGCGCGTCGATTTGACGGTTGATATTGGCGATCGCGTCATCGACTCTACCATTACCCAACTGCTTTCCTTGCTGCAAGATCATCCCCTAATTTTGCAAGAGCCAAAAACGACATGTCATGTCGATACGATTTCGGCAACGACAACAACGTTGTACCTTCGTCCTTGGTGCGCGGCGAGTCACTACGAGCAGGTGAAATCAGAAGTTTTGCAGATTGCGAAGGAATCGCTCAGCAGTAGTTCTAAGGCAGAGGGCGTAGATAACCCCCGATCGTAGGATTTGCAGAGGTCTCTCGTTAGCAGTGGATGGAGTAACGGCTGTAGTGGATAAACAAATCTGTTGACCCTTCATCTATATAAATCTACTTCCACATCCACTGCCAATGCCTACCTATTAATTAGGCCGAACATTGGGCACAACCCGAAGCGATCGCGATGGTTCTATTTCCAGTTCTGGCGGCCCTTTAAAGGACATCAGCTCAGCGTCTTGGTCTTTGATTCTCACATTTAGTTCTCGAATGCGCCGCGAGAGAATCCGAATAATGTTGAGCGCGATTCCCGGCGTTTCGTCGATCGCTTCGTAGAGTTGCTGCTGCGTTAAAACCAAACAGTCACAAACCGAAAGAGTGGTAACCGATGCTGATCGCTTTTCGGCATCAAACAGAGACATTTCGCCAAAAAATCCGCCTTTGTCCATTTGGGCAAGTTCCTGTTTGCCAATATGCACGCGGACGCGGCCTGACACAATCACATACAGCGATCGCCCCTCATCTCCCTGAGTAAAAATTGGCTTCCGTGCCCCAAATGACTGTTCTTCCATAATCGATGCCAACCGCACCAGAAAATCATCCCGAAGCTCTTGGAAAATCGGGACTTGTCGGATTAGGAGCAGGCGGTCAAAACTGTTTAGCATGGTCGGGCGGGGTAGGCACTATTATTCAAATCTCACGTATCCAAATTTTACGAAGTCTTGTGTCAAATGCTACAGGGGTTGTGGCTCGGCAGGGTTCGACAAATTTTCATGGGCATGAGAGTGGAGAGCGCCCCTTTGGGCCTCGCTTCCTAACTCCTTCATCAATCTCTTCACTTCACTGGCAACAATTGGGTTCGGATCGCTCTGTAAATTCGGCAAAATACGAGCGAGCGCTTGTGGAGACGCAAGACGTAAGTAGCTCAGCACGGCTTCGCGCACAAATCCAGTCGGATGATCGAGACTTGACAAAATTTGATCACTCGTCAAAGTCCAACGTTCCCGTTGAGCCAGATGAAAACAACATGCCAACGTCCAATCTGAAACAAAGTGGCGCAGATTCAGCAAATGTTTCACGCGATCGTGGGGACGCATCGGCACGTAGGACACTAACTGAGATAAACTTTGCAGCTTGTCAATTAGTAGGTTGCGATCGAGCAGCACCAGAACAGCAGGTTTATTGACAATATCCAACGTGTTATCTAGAATTTCTAGCCCTTGTGCCATGTGAATTCGCGACCCAGACTGCAAATTGAAAGAAGCGACCTGAATGGCACTGATAGGATAGAGAAATTTCATCAGCAAAAACAACCGCTCAATTCCATCAGTGGGTGAATCTTGAAGCGCATTCCTAAGCATGTCGGCTTCTTGCCCGCGCAACCGTTCAGGAATTAAATCGGCCAACGCGCCGTACACTTGCCCAATAAACATCATTTCTTGATCGATCAGCGCTTCAATTCCTCTTCGTCCAAGCTGATCTAACACCCGTTCAATACCCCGCTCTTGAGGAATTTTGAGCAGAATTTTGAGTAAGCTGCGACGGCTATTTCCCCAAGATGTAGTGAGGTGAGCAATCAGAATGTTAATTGCTTCGGTTGTGCCAATTTCTCCGATCGCACCCCAAGCCTCACTCCGCACAAGGTCAGACTGATGAACATTCTCTGCCAATCGCACCAGCATGGGTAAGGCGTCGTTTTCTAGCTTGACTAAGGCTTTAATTGCCGCTTCACGAGTCGATTTAAGATGAATTCCTTTCAGTAAGTAGGGATAATACTCTTCTGAGCGCGTTGCTCCGATCGCTTCAAGCACTGCCCGTCGCACTTGGATGGATCGATCTTCTAACAAATTTGGCACATAGACCCGCAAGGCTTGCAGATAGACTGCTTCTCCCAATGCCCGACAGCCCATGATTCGTTCTTGCTTATTCTGACTAGTCAACATCAGCCGTAAGGTGTTGGTTGCTTGCGCTTTTTGCTTAGGATTGCCGCAACGCAGAATGAGCGATGCGGCAGTTCCGCGCACGACAGGATGAATATCTGGATGCAACGAAGGTTCAAGCTGTTTGATGTTGGGAGATTCATCGGTCAGCATGAGATAGCGCAACGCGATCGCAGTCACTTCGGGAGCCGGATTTTCTGCCAATAGATTCCGAACGGTAGGCAAGTGAACGGCGTTTGGATAGCTGAGCATCACCTCTAAGCTTTTGTGTTGTAGGAGAGGCGATAGCTTGCTCAAAAGCGGGGCGAGAACATCGCCGATGGTTTTGGGATCAATTTGGTTGAGCAACTCGACACACGATCGCTTGTCTGCCTCTGCCCCCGGTTTTTCTAGCGTTTCGATCACCGCTTGTTTTAGTGCCCGCAAATCGACTTCGGAGCCGCTTAACTGCCCTCGCCCAGCGCTGAGAACCAGCAACCCAACGTATTTTGACCGCAGGATTGCGATCGCGACAAGCCATCCCCCCGCAAGCAAAATCATCATGCCAAACACCAGATTTTGCCCAGTGGCACCTGCCTGCTGCAATCCAAAACTGCCAATTCCTAACAACACGAACCCGGTGATAGCAGTTGCAACGGGTTCTGCAATCCCCCGGACTTGAGATTGAATGCGATCGCGATACTGGTCTGGAATGGCATGAAACAGAAATGGACCTGTGCCAGCAAAAATGGTGTAGTGCAGTAGCTCATAGAGAAATCGCAGACCGACCACGATGAAAAAGATGGGCACTAACCCCGTGAAAGAGGCACTGCTAAACAAAATCGTCAGTCCAGGCAGTAGCATCACCGCGGCAAAGACCCCGATCCGACCGATCAGGCGGCTGGCAAAGAGCCACTGCATCGCCAGCTCACAAATGCCAAGTGATCCATTAAATAACCCCAAAAAGCCAGCCACTTCTCCATGAAGAAAACGATTGCCTGTCGCCCCTGATTGTTCTCCAAGTTGACTCAAAAATTGGAACTCAACCAGCAAGAGCAGCACCTGCGCCAAGGCAAAGAAAACGAGTAGCAGCATAGCATAGTGCCGCATCTCTCCCCGCATCCGACGAGTTGACGATTCACTAACAGCGTCATCGTGTCGCCGCCGCGCGTCTGGAAACGACTGTCGGTAAGATTGGCTCAGGTAAACCAAAACGATTGCACCGACCATCATCATGGCGAATGAGACCATAATGACGGTTGGTAAGCCGCGATCGCGGGGTAAAACAGCTAACAGAAGCGGCAGCGAGAACCCGCCAACCACATCTGCAAATAGAATTCCGCTACTGATGAGGGGGTAGGTGCGTTTAACTTCTCGGACGTTAAATAGTTGATTGGCGGTAATTGATGCATTGAGATCATTTAAAGCATGGCTGGCTTCTAGCCAAAGTTGCATCAACAAAATTGTAGTTTTGAGAACGACAAATCCTGCAACTTCAACTCCTGCGGGATATCCCAACCCAATCCAAAAGGCAGGAAGCGGCAGAGCAATAACGATCGCAATGAGGATGATCACCCAACGTAGAGGCAGAAATCGCTGCATCCACGAGTAAAGTAGCCCTAATCCGATTCGGATGCCAGAACTCAGAATATAAATGAGCGGCAGTGTCGCTGCGCCATATTGAGACAGAAAAAGATCGAGGGCACACGCCTCAAGCCAAATTAAACCCCACGAGGTTGTGGTGTAAAACGCAAACATTGACGCCGTTCGCTTGCCTTCCCCTTCACGGAGGTTAATCCAGCGTAGGAGCTTGTCTCCGAACCCCTCTTTCTTGCGGAATTGATTTGTCAATACCATGAAGCGTGCTGTCCCGGGTTGAATGCGTAAATCAGACTGGGCCAATCCACCAGAGGGCTAATCACTGAAGATAAAAGATGTGTGCAGCGTGATCTGGTGAATCGTACTCAGACTGTGGATAAAGATGAGTTCCCTTTAGCATTCCCAAATCGAATTACATTTTTTGATCCAGATTCTTTTGATGAGGATTGAGTTTGCACTGTGGAAACTTACCCGTGTTTCGCTGATCCCTGTTCTAAAAAGCATTGTTCCTGTAGGTACTGCCGTGCCCCTATACAGGGTCGCGTTAGAAATCGGTATGCCATGAAAAAACAGAGGATGGCATTATTTGGCCATCCTCTGTTAAGTATCAGTTCACCAATAAGGTGAATCAGTAAACCGCTTACTTCTTAGGCGCAAGCAACATCATCATGTTCCGACCCTCTTTCTTCGGGGCTTGCTGCACCTCTGCAATTTCCTGCAAATCTTGAGCCATGCGCTTCAGCAATGTTTCTGCTAGGTCGCTGTGCTGGATTTCTCGTCCACGGAACATAATCGTAGCTTTTACTTTATCGCCTGACTTCAGGAAGCGTTGCGCCTGAGTGATTCGCACATGGTAATCGTGTTCTTCGATCTTGTAGCGCATCTTGACTTCTTTGACATCAACGGTGTGTTGCTTCTTGCGGGCTTCTTTCGCCTTTTTCTCTTGCTCGAATTTGTGCTTCCCGTAGTCGATAATTTTGCAGACGGGTGGATCCGCTTTGTCGCTCACTAGCACGAGATCTAGTTCTTTTTCGTCAGCTAGCTGCTGCGCTTCTCTCGAAGTCATGATCCCTAGCTGGGCACCGTCAGCATCAATTACCCGAAGTTTGGGAAACCGAATGCGATCGTTAATGATGGGAATATCTCGATTGGGTCTTCTTTCTCTTTCGTTCACAGGCACCTGTAGGTAAGGTTGGATAAGGGGTAGACAGCGAGAATGCTGCCTAGAGAATCAATCGCTAAAGCCTAACCTCCAACGTTAATTAGATGGATGGAGTCGCAATCAATTACAAACAGTTTTAGATAAAAACAGTTGTCAACAAGTCGCAAAGACTGTATAACGTCATTCTACTCAGTCAAGGCAAATTTAGGTTCAGTTCTTAACGTAAATTCTATGTAGTGGGATATTAAGTGCGTTTCTAAGGACACGATCGCAGTTGGGCTAAGAGCAGGGCAATCTCATCTAGAGCGTCTCGTTGTAATGAGGTTGAGTCTTTCGACTGATTAAGAATGAAGCTGAACACAAGCGGCGGGTGCTGAATGGGGCTAACATAGCCTGACATGGCACTCACTCCGGTGAGCGTTCCCGTTTTCGCTTGCAGGATTCCTTGAGCCGGGGTGTTCTGAAATCGATTTCGGAGCGAACCATTCAGACCTGCGATCGGCAGTGAAGCTCGATAGAGCGAGCCTTCGGGCTGTTGACTCATCGTTTGCAGCGTTTCGACAAGGGCAGAAGGAGTGACCAAATCCTGACGAGCTAAGCCTGCTCCATCGACTATAGAAAACCGTTCGCTATTAATTCCTAAGCGACTTAAGACATCCGTTAGGGTCAGTAGTCCTTGAGCCAAAATAGACGGGCTGAGTTTAGCAGGCGTCCCCTGACTCAAGAGTTTGAGTAACGCCTCGGCGTAAAGATTATCGCTATTTTGATTGGTAAATTTGATCAGCTCAGCGATCGTAGGCGAATCAACACTCGCAATCTCTGTGCCGAACCTATTAGGCAGTCGGCTGACTTGAGCGCGATCCACCACAATACCTTCCTTAGAAAGAGCCTGCTGGAAGTGTTTCAAGAAATGGGCGGCGGGATCATCAATTGCGACGACATCAGAGTATGGAGCCGCCCCGACTCGGAGTTGCCCAGACACTCTCAGAATCGGTTGCGTGAGATCTCGCTCTACAACCACATACTCTGACGCTTGAGCATTCCCTGTCACGGACGTATTTTCAATTGTCCATTGGTCGGCTTGCGCTGAGTCTTCCCACTGGAGGCGTAGCGGTTGTCCAAGGGCTTGAGGAGAAAGCGTCAGCGCGAGTAAGTTGCGATTTAAAATCAATCGGCTGACTGGTGCACCATAACTTTCCCGCACATCTCCCACTGCCCAATCGTCATTGAGCGGCTCGGTATCGATATCTTCGACCTGAAGTTGCGCGATGCGTCGGATGCCTTTCTGCGTTAGCTGCTGAGCGAGGCTAACCAACTGAGCATCCGTCAAACTGGGATCGCCTTGTCCGACTAATCGAATTTGCCACCCGTTGGCCGTTTGAGCGCCATAAACGGAAGTGCGAATCCGATATTGAGACCCAAATTTACTCAGAACAGCAGCGGTCGTCAGCAGTTTTGCGTTAGAAGCGGGAACAAAATACTGCTCTGCATCGCGGGCATAGAGGGTTTCTCGCTTTCCTAACGTCTGTACCAAAACGCCTAAGCGCGATCGCCGAAACATGGGTCGGTTCGCAATTGCCTCGATCGCGGCAGGAAGCTGACTGGAACACAGCGCGGGTGCAGCAGACCAAGCGCGGTTAGGAAGCAATACAAATAGGCAACTACTGATCCAACTGCTGAGCAAGAGAAACTTGAGCCATGTAGCTTTCTGGAATGAAGCAGAGTCAATTGGATCAGAGAAGTGGGTGGTCATGGAAGGAATCTTGAAGAGGTTGGCGATCGCTAGAATGACGAGGCAAGATTGAAACGATTGTATTGGCTTTTATTCTGAATGAGTGAAAATATATATTCTTATGGATATACGGCGCAGAATCGTAGTTCACATCTTAAATCCCTCTTAAGAGAGGACTAGAATCCGGAACTCATTGAATACGATCGAAGGCATAGTAGTCTCTCCAAGGTGATCCCCATGGCAGAAGAACGACACGATGCAACGGACTTCGCAAAGCGAACCTCTCCGGAGCTTCGGATAGCCAATCCCACCACCCTTGAGGAGCCTAATTCTGATCCATTAAGTGCTAACCGAGTCAAACAGGTACCACCTGCCCCTCGATCTTCGGGTGGCACGCTGAATGATATTGCATCAGGTTTAGCCTTGGTCTTATCGGTCTTTGCCTTCTTCTTGAGCGGCTTTGCTCTGCTTCAGATGGCGAATATGCGGCGTCAAGTTGAGGGCGTTCGTTCCCCCACAAGCAGCGCCGTTTCCAATTCGTTTGCTGGAACTGGGGGAGGATCAGCTCCGAGCAACTCTACTCAGAGCGGTTCTTTTGTAGAACGAGTGCGTCAAAGCGTGCCATCTCAAGCTCAAACCATTGAACCTGGTAAGTTTGTTCAGGCTACCTTGGAAGGAAATGGGCAAGTCGAGATTCTTTCTGCTGAGCGGACGGCGGCACCCGCGAATCTTGTAAATTTACGAGTCCGATTTGAGCGAGCGAGTCGTTCTACAGGATCACCATCTTCGGCTGAGGGAGGAGACAACATTCTTCTAGGCGATGCGATCGCACTCAACACCCGAACCAACCGATCCTTTCCAGTCGTAAACTTTCAAACGGCGGGGGATGAGCCAATTTCGCTAGAGCGCTTGCGCCCTGGCGAATCGACCGAGGCGACGCTGGCGTTTCGCGTTCCCGAAGATTTAGAACGAGTTGATGTTCGCATCCCCGGCACAAACATTTTTCGGAATGTTCCAATTTCATCTATGCCGTAAAGTTAAGTACGCAACCTAAAACTGCGTAATTTTTAAATCTTCGAGTTCTTCAAGAACTCGAAGATTTTTGCACTTGGGGGACGTTGTGGATTCCGCCTCTCTACTTATAGGTTTGTAGGTAGTTATAGGTTTGTAGGTAGTACTTCACGATTTATAGGTAGTACCTCACGGTGGTCACGACCCGACTTTTTTTAGTTCTCAATGCATTTTTGAGAAACAGCGTTGTTTGGTTGTGCAGTAAACTTTCCCACCAGCGGCGAGGCACAAATGCCGGAATAATGATAGTCGATAGCACATCCGGGTGCTGTGCCTCGTACTGGCTTACAAAGTCTAGAATTGGTGCAATCACAGACCGATAGGATGAATCTAGAATCACTAGGTCAATGTCAGATTCTAAGTCCTGCCAACGCTGTTGCAGTTTTTCTCGATTTGTGGTGCCAACATCGACATGAACGGCAACAATTTCGTCAGCAATACTGCGCGCGTAGTCTAATGCTTCAATAGTGCCTCGGTGGAGTTGTCCAACAATGACGATCGCAGGATGCGTCACCGTTACACCCTTCGCACGCGGCATGTGGCTCCGGGGTGCAATTCCTTGAATGCTTAAGCGATCGGCAACGTACTGATAGTGCCGGCGAATGCTTATAAATAACCAAACGGCTAGGGGAATCGCAATCACGACAACCCAAGCGCCTAGCGCAAACTTCGTCGCGATGACTACGCCCAGAACAACTGTTGTGGCAACTGCACCCAGCCCATTCAGCAGAGCGCTCGCTTGCCAGCCTTGGCCTCGCTCTCTAAACCAGCGGCGGACCATTCCCGCTTGGGACAGCGTAAACGAGGTAAACACGCCCACTGCGTATAGAGGAATAATGGCGGTAGTGCTGCCCTTGAAAATCACCATCAAGACTGCCGCGCAAATGCTCAAGAGCAAGATACCGTTCGAGTAGACTAAGCGATCGCCCAGTAGAGCCAGTTGCCTCGGTAGAAATCCGTCCCGTGCCAAAAAGTAACACAGTCGCGGAAAGTCAGCGTAGGCTGTATTGGCCGCTAGTAGCAAAATCATCGGCGTCGCGAACAGCACCAGGAAGTAGTACAGCAGACTCGATCCCCCAAAAATTTGGCGACTGAGCAGCGATAAAACCGTTTCCGTTTCTCTAGGAACCAACTCGTAGGCATGGGCGAGATAGCTAATGCCTAGAAACATGCAGCCCAGGATAACGCCCATTGCTATCAAGGTTTGGCTGGCGTTCTTCCACTCTGGCGCTTTAAAGGCTAATACTCCATCTGAAATGGCTTCAACTCCAGTCAGAGCAGTACATCCCGCGGCAAACGCTCTAAGAATGAGAAATAAGCTCAGTTGTTCGCTGACGTGACCTAGCTCTTCTACGGGAGGTGGAACGGGGTCAATCGTTCCAGTCACCTGATGAAACAGCCCCATACCAATTAAGAGAAAGATACTGGCAACGAAGGCATAGGTTGGGATCATAAATAAGCGTCCTGACTCCTTGACCCCGCGCAAATTGGCAATCATCAGCAAAAAGACACAGACGAGACAGAGTTCAACCGTGAGTGGACGCAGCACGGGAATCGCAGACACCAAGTTATCAATCCCAGCAGATACGCTCACCGCAACCGTGAGAATATAGTCAATCATCAGCGATGCGCCAGCAATCAGACCCGGCAACAGACCGAGATTGCTGCGGGCAACGATATAGGAACCGCCGCCTTGAGGATAAGCGCGAATGGTCTGGCGGTACGAGAGAATGACGATCGCGAGGAGGACAATGATGGCGATCGCAATCGGCAATGACTGTCCCAAAATGGATGCACTGGTCCCAGCGGCAACCAACACCAGCAATGTTTCTTGAGTGGCATACGCGACAGAGGACAGCGCATCGGATGAGAGGACTGCTAGTGCTTCCGCTTTCGTCAACCGTTCTTCTGCATGAGCGCTAGTAGGTAATGTTTTACCTAGAAAAAACCGTTTAGCCTGAGCAAAATTCATGGAGTCAAGTTACCTAGATTTTGATCGAACGTGGCGAATTTTAGACAGCGTGGTATTTGCTGCACGATCGAGACGAGGAGTGTTGAGATCATAGATCAGACTCACGGCATCAAATAAAGAGATGGCAAATTAGTAGACGGCAAATTAATAAAATTCAAGTAGGGAAATCTGACCTTACGACAGACCACTTTTAAGTTCAATCTCGATAGAGTGAGAAAGTATTTAGCAACACGGGTTTAAATTCATGGCTTCGTGGCGCGATCGCTTCAATCAATTTAGTGGCAAAACTCGCTTTGCGGTCTGTCGGATCTTTATACATTTAGCTGGAAAAGAGGTTGCTCCCTTTCTTGGCATTCTGAACGAGGCGGCAAGTCAAGCGGTCGAGTCAGACGGCGACTTGTCTGTTTTAGGAGAAGGGCTAGTCGAAATTTGTCAGGGACTGTTGCAGTACCAAACCTACTGGCGCTCGGCTGCCAATGAAGGAGACGTTATTTGGAATGAAGGGGAAGCTGGAGATTATGTGAACGAATTGTTCACCGATTCTGCTCAGCGCTATATGAGTGGCGTCGAGCTAGACGATGGAGACGATGTCGATGCCTCGTTATCTCTACCCATCACTCAGAACTTAATCGTCATGATTACGATCGCGGCAGAGGGCGAAGTGCCAGCGTTAGAAACCGATTTAGCCAGCCTCAGAGCACTCGAAGCAGGACTGAAGGAAATCATCAATCTTCACTACAGCGATCGCTTGCGGGCCATTCAAGTCCACTTCTCTCCCTCTCGATTGGGTGATGAGCTTGATTCTGACCAACTGTTAGAGTTCTTTCCAGAATTGATTCCGCTTTAGCTTCAGATTCAGTAGAAAGAGTTTTATCTTGCTCGCTAGGATACTGAATGTACGCCTGAGTTCTTAGCCCATACCGTTCTTATGAAGATCGTTCGATCCATGTTACGAAAATTTTTAGCTCTCTCGATGTCCGCAGCGCTATGTCTAACAACCGTTGGATGTGGAGGGCCTTCTTTGGGGGATTCCCGCCCATCTAATACAGCAAACCCGGCAGCGACCAGCCGCGCTCAAACCCAGTTGCCCAATGGACAGTACCCTGTTCAGCAAGCTAGATTTGACGATGGGACGGGGCAATATGACATCACTCTACTGAATACGCCTGCTGGCGCTCCTTCAACCTTAAGAACTGAGAACCTGCAAATGGCACGTCTCACGGATGAGGAAGTCAAAGCGGGGCAGAAAGCCTACTTGAAAGTCGAGAACAATCAGCCGTCGCTGCACATTCCTGAAGACTTCAAGATTGAGTATGTCCATAATGTGACTCAGCAGCAGACCAATCCTCAGACGGGGCAAAGTGAAACAGTGGTTGTGCGCCAAGAACCGAGTTTTTGGTCTCCGTTTGCTGGTGCGCTAGCAGGACAAGCGATCGGTAGTCTGCTTTTCCGTCCGCAATACTATATGCCACCTGTCTATCAGCCTGGAGTTCCCCTCAGTGGGTTTGGTGGATATGGCAGCAGCTACGGTCAAGCGGTGAATCGTTACCAACAGCGCTACAACGCTCCACCTGCGGTTGAACGAAATCGTCAAGTGTTCCGCTCGACGGGTCGCATTAGTTCGCCTGGTTATCGCAATCCAAGTGTGCGTCGCCCATCGACAACCTATGGACGTCCATCTGGATCAGGATATGGCTCTAGTACACTGCGCCGTTCTAACGGCTCTACGCCGTCTCGGATCAACCGTCCCAGCTCCTTTGGTAGTGGACGCGCGCGCGTAGGTAGAAGACGCTAGTATCGCGATCGCTCTAAATTTGGCTCACTCTAATGGGAATGAAAGGTAAAAGACGCAAGTTTTCTTGCTTGCTTTTACCTTTTTCCTTTTTTTAGGTGTGTCAGAATGGTTTCTTAGTACGCAGTGAGTGCAGCCCTGTGATTGAGGTAGAAGTCCATCAGCAACTCCGTGCTTTTTTGAGGGAGCAAGGCGAACCCTATTGGGCGCACCATTTAACGATGGCTCGTCTAGTGGCACGTGCGCTGCGTTTGGGTCGGAGTGCATTAATTCAAACAGGCGCGCCATCTGGCTATCACGGGCGCTACCGGCTGAGCTACCTAGTTCCGATCTTGATGTGGCAAGAACCTGTGATTGTGGTTGCCTCGGAACAGGTGCAGCAGCGAATTTTACTAGTAGAAATTCCTCGTCTACGGCAATGGATTAGCCACCCAAAGCCGATTCAGACGAGCGATCGCTGGATTGCTCCTGACTATCGAGGCATTGTTCTGACGACGCCAGAAGCATGGCTCAGCGATCGTATCCACCATCAAGGCAGATTTCCGGCTGGCATCCCGACGATTATCGATGGCGTTGATGATTTCGAAGCTTGGACGCGGGAGCGCCTCACAACTCATCTTCATGCCGCCGATTGGGAAGCGCTGATGCTAGCTTGTCCTAGCCATCAAGAAACTATCCGAGACGTTAGAATTCAACTCACGCGAACCATTTTTCAACATCCCGCCAATCCTTACGAGTGCTATCTCATTGAGCAGTCAGAACGGGAAGTTCTTCAAACCCTCCAACGCACTCTACACCCTACTCCCAGTGACCCAAACCCTCTCCCTCAAAGCTGGAAAACCTTTTTTGAGCGGCTAGAGCTTAAAGACGAACTGGTTTGGACGACGATTGCACGTCAATCAGGGCAGTTTGTGCTGCATTGCGCCCCGGTTGAAATTGCGTCAGCCCTAAAACCAATTTGGTCTCAGCAGTCGACTGTTTTAATTGGCGGAGCTTTAGATTTAGAGCCTGAAGCGACCATTTATCGCGATCGCATTGGCTTAACCGACGACCTCACCTGTCTAAAATTTGCCCTCGACCGACAGGACGATGTGATTCAGCTCTATCAGCCTGAAGGCATTCCGATGCCAAACACACCCCAGTTTCAAGAGGCGATCTTACGGGAACTGCGATCGCTGCTCACAGCAAGCACGTCCGTTCAAGGGCTATCGGTGATTTTGATCGGTGATACCCCGCTCAAGGCTCAAGTTGGCTCAATCTTGGCGTCAGAATTTGGTTCTAGAGTCCAAGTCGAGCGCACTTGTTTAGATGACAACGGCATTTTAATTGCGGGCTGGGAGTTTTGGCGGGCGCATCAGAGTGTTTTACCTGCGCCTCATGTTCTCGCGATCGCAACTCTGCCGATTCCATCGCTAGAACATCCCCTTGTCGCGGGACGAGTTGCCCACTACAAACAACTGCGCCAAGATTGGTTCCGCCTCTACCTTCTGCCTGACGCTCTGAGCGAGTTACAACGCGCTGTTGCCCCGGTTCGCGACTGCCAAGGCATCGTTGCCTTACTGGATACTCGCGTCATTCACCGCACTTATGGAACCCAAGTTCTGGCGGCTCTTAGCCCCCTTGCTCGAACGAGTTACTTAGACCCCAGCCTTTTCACACCTGCTTCCACTCATCCCTGGGAAGATTAACAGTCACTCTACTGAAGGCGCTATGATCAATTAAAGAACCCTACGATCGCAGATAGCACAACGGAGAATTACACCGTGGGAGAAGCAAAACGTCGCAAAGAAACGCTGGGCGAAAAATATGGCAAAGAGCCAAATATCGCACCTTGGCTACCGTTTACGAAAACTCAAGCCGACCGATTCACTAAAATCACTACAACCGGAGCTTGGACGGGCATTATTCTTCTGGTTGCGGCTTGGCTAACGATTCGATTTATTGGTCCAACTGTAGGTTGGTGGACGGTTAACTAGAGTTCAATTAGCTCTACTTATTATCTATATATGTAAGAGCGCCTATATAGCGCTCTTTTTTTCGCGATCCCGTAGTTTTCCTGTCAAATCCGCCAATATGATGAGAGACTTCTCCAGAATCAGTGGCTATCGTGCTATGTATAGGGTTAGTTAGATATCACTCATTTCAACGTTCCAGCCGTTTCTCCCCGAGAAGATACATCACAAAACGGTAAGAACCGTCAAGTTTTAAGAGGTTTCGTTGACTTGTTGCGATCGCTACTTTGATTCCTTCCTTTGTTCGTTAGCATGGTGGGGAAGTTAAGGTATTTTTTCTAACCTATCTGTCGAAATCTGCCTTCTCGAAGGTGTATCTGCTGATATCAAAAAACTGCCGTTAAAATCTTAAGATAAGGTTTAGAATTTAGTGTGGTGATTGGAGGATGAATCCCCGTGTTCTTAAGACTTGCTGAACAACACCGACAATTCGTTCAAGACTTGGTAATGAATCTCCAAGCATTGGCGACTGTACTGGAAAACCGAGGGTATCTTGCATCGTGCTATACCTGCGGTGGTCAAATGAATAGCGCATCTTTTATGGTGAGCTTGGACAACAACCATCTAATCCGCTTTCTGGTTTCTGATTATGGAATCACGTGGACAGAAATGCGAGATGACCGTGAGTTAATGAAATTGGAAGGGGCGGAAGCCATTAGCCAACTTCAAGAACTCGCGAATTTGGTCAAATTTCAAATTAAACCTTCAGACTACCGTCCAGCCCTTCCGGCTGAAAGTCTGCGCTAGTTCGACCCTTCACAGGCTGCTAGCTCTCTGACTGTACATGATGCGTTAGGTAAACAGTGCTCCTCAGCTTTGGCATCCCAGTAAGGGTCGGTTAGAACGTAGTAGTTCGGTGATAAGCTGAAAAGCGGAGTTTTGATTTATGCAGCCTAATCCTTTGCAAGGGTGTACGACAGTTAAGTACATTAGGGGCTGTTAGCCTTTTGCTATGACCGTTTCTGAATTTCATTCTGAATCTCAGTGGCAGCATCATTTCATTGAAGCAAACCGAATTCGTCTACACTATGTCACTCAGGGTGATGGCGAACTTGTTCTTTTGCTGCATGGGTTTCCTGAGTTTTGGTATTCTTGGCGCTATCAGATTCCAGCGTTAGCTCGCCACTACAAGGTTGTTGTTCCTGACTTACGCGGCTACAACGACTCTGAAAAGCCAACGCATGGCTACGATCTCGATACGCTAACCGCAGATATTCGAAGCCTAATAGAGAATTTGGGCTACAGCCGCGCTCATGTTGTAGGGCACGATTGGGGCGGCGCGATCGCGTGGAATCTGGCTCAAAAGTTTCCTCAGCATCTTAATCGGTTGGCGCTCCTGAGCGCCCCGCATCCGCAACGGTTTGCCCAAGAAATGCTGAGCAACTTAGACCAACTGCGCCGGAATTGGCACATTTTAGCCTTTCAGGTACCTGGAGTCCCAGAGTGGCTGATTCAACTCAACTTGCGGACGTTTATTCGCAATATGTTTCAAGAACACGCCGTTCGTAAAGGCGCGTTTTCGGAAGAGAATGCTCAGATTTACCAGAGGGCATTGAGCAAGCCGGGTGCGATCGCTGCCGCGCTGAGCTACTACCGTCAGCTATTTCTGCCGCTCAACTGGATTCGCAATCTATGGCGATCGCCCGACCCAATCGCTGTACCAACTCTCGTCTTGTGGGGAGATGAAGATTCTCTCCTGAGTCACAAGCTGACAGAAGGGCTAGATCAACTGATTGCGGCTCCGTTTAGAGTAAAGCTGATTCCTCATTGTGGACACTGGATTCAGCAAGAAGCTCCGCAAACCGTAAACCGAGAACTGCTAACGTTTTTACGGAGTCCTGCTTGGGAATCAGCCATTGAGTAGACTTCCATCTACAACATCGAAATTTACGACAGAGATGTTTTTACATCTAGAATTGCTTCAGAAACCTCAAATCGCTGTTGTAGAGCCTACGAATGTCGTCAATTTGATGCAGTACCATTGCTAGCCGTTCAACTCCAAACCCAGCGGCAAATCCGGTGTAGATTTCAGGATCATAACCGACGGCTTTCAATACATTGGGATCAACCATTCCGCATCCCAAAATCTCCAGCCATCGCCCCTTCCATCGCACATCCACTTCAGCCGAAGGTTCTGTAAACGGGAAAAAGCTAGGACGGAAGCGAATTTCGACATCGCCAAATAGTTCTTGCAAGAACACTTTGATTGTGCCTTTTAGATCGGTGAAAGTGATGCCTTCATCGATCGCTAAAATTTCAATCTGGTTAAATACGGCAGAGTGAGTGGCATCGACGGTATCGCGACGATAGACACGACCCGGAACCGCAACTCGAATTGGAGGATCGTTCGTCTCCATGTAGCGAATCTGCACGGTCGAAGTATGAGTTCTCAGCAGGTTTCCATCCGGCAAATAGAGCGTGTCTTGCATATCCCGTGCGGGATGGTCGGGCAAGAAATTCAGCGCTTCGAAGTTATAGTAATCGGTCTCCATTTCGGGACCTTCGGCTACGGTATAGCCCAAGCCCACGAAAATATCAAGCACTTGATCGATCGTGCCGTTGAGCGGATGGATTCTGCCCTGCGATCGATACACTCCTGGCATCGTCACATCAAGGGTTTCTGCCTCAAGCTGCGCCTGAATCGCTGCCGTTTGCAGGTCGGTTTTCTTGCGATCGAGGTCGGCTTGAATCGCTTCTTTCACCTCGTTGGCTCGTGCCCCAATCCGGGGACGCTCAGCCGGATCGAGCTTTCCCATACCGCCTAGCACTTGCGGAATGGGACCCTTCTTGCCCATATACTTCACGCGCAGTTGTTCGAGTTGGTCAAGAGAGGTCGCGGTCGCGATCGCGGCTTGAGCTTCTTGCCGGATTGCGTCTAATTGCGCTTCGAGTTCGATCGTCTGAGCAGTCATACTAAGAAAGTGCGTTTGTCTATATCAGTGTAATGGATTCAATGAGACTCCTGATCAGCAACGATGACGGTGTTTATGCGCTAGGGATTCGGACTTTAGCAAATACCCTAGCAGAAGCGGGACATCAGGTAACGGTAGTCTGCCCCGATCGCGAACGGTCTGCTACCGGGCATGGACTGACGTTGCATCAGCCGATTCGAGCCGAAAAAATCGAATCACTCTTTCATCCCTCGGTTCAGGTTTGGGCATGTTCGGGCACGCCGTCAGACTGCGTGAAGTTGGCAATTTGGGCCCTGTTGGATGAACCGCCCGAACTCGTATTATCTGGAATCAACCACGGAGCCAATTTAGGAACAGACGTGCTGTACTCAGGAACCGTATCCGCCGCGATGGAAGGGCTAATCGAGGGATTTCCTAGCGTGGCGCTCAGTCTAACGAGCTTTTCCTCTCGTGACTTCCAGCCTGCCGCCGATTTTGCTTGCGCGTTAGTGCAACAGCTTGCAAAACATCCGTTGACGTTAACGTTGCTCAATGTCAATGTGCCTCCAGTCGAGCGGGATCAAATTCGAGGGACGATCGTTACCCGGCAAGGCGTCCGCCGCTATGTTGATGTATTTGAGAAACGGGTTGATCCAAGAGGCAAAATCTATTACTGGTTGGCGGGCGAGTTGCTTGAAGATGTTGAAGATCCTGATGTAACCGATACTGCACCGACTGATGTTGAAGCAATTCGGGAAAACTACATCACCATCACGCCCTTGCACTACAATCTCACATCACCTTCGGGTGTGAAGATGGCTCAGGAGTGGACGCTGGGGCTTTCTCAGCTTTGGTAGGTCGGTAAGGCGAGAATAATTCTCTTCTATCGCTTGACCCACGGGATCAGCGGGTCTTTAGCAAGATGTTGAGATACAACATAAGCCCCGTAGCGATTGAGATGGCTGGGATCGGAGAAGAGATCATTCTCAGTTTTCCAGTTGTCCAACAGGTCGCGGTAGGTGAAGCCTAATTCCCCTGACACTTGCAGCATTTTTTGCTGAAAATGCTGTTCGCGCTCTCGACGGAACGGATCGAGATGCGCTTCGGTGAGGGGCAAATTGACAAAGACGAGGGGGATTTTTCGCGATCGCGTAAAGGCAACCAACGACTTTAGTGCCTCAAACTGCTGCCCTTCTAACGAGAAATTAGCGTAATCTGCGTCGCTGTTACCTGGAACCCGCGAATACTTTTGATAGTAAGTCGCTGGGTTAAACCGAACCGAGAGTGGTAGGAATCCGTTGATGTCAATTAGCCCTTGTCCGTCTGAGACGATCGTCTCTTCACTGTCTGCCGAGGACTGGCTCAAGCGACCTTTCAACCCATTCTGTAAGAATGTAACCAGTTTCTCTCGGTGCACATAAAGGGTTGAAAGGTTGCTCAACACCCCGTTGAGCTGATTGTTCACCGCTTGATAGCTATCAGCCACAACGGAATTAGTCTGAGAAATTGTTTCTAGAGGTTTGGTAAAGGCTTCAGTGGGCGTCGTTGCCACCGTAACCGAAGCCGTTGAAGCATCGGGAAGCTTTTTGAAACCTGGCGAAGACGCGATCGCATTGAACGTCGCATCGGCTTTGCCGCCGTTAAAGGCCCGTGAACCATCACCCACTAAGATGAGTTTCGGCATTTTCTCAGAGGGCAAGATCCGCCGCACAATTAAATCAATCACCTGCGCGGTTGCCCCGTTCACGCCAAAGTTAAAGATCTTTAAATTCGGATACCCTTGCGTTGCCAACGTCTGCTGAAGAATGACGGGATCAATGCCTCTCATCGCTCTAGAACTGCCCACAATCAAAATATCGGGCGCACCGAACTGGGACACATACTGACGATACAAAACGAGTTTTTCGTTGAGTTGATTGGCGTTGAACGTAGGATAGGGCGATCGCGCGGGATCAACAGCCGCTTTGGGCCTTAGAGGGGACGCTAGCAGCGCTCTGGGAGTGCTCTCTGTTGGGGTGGGTGACTCGGTCGGAGTGGCTAATTCTGTTTGTCCATCCTGGGTAAAGCCAGAGGAACTTGCGCCCTGCTCGCCGCTAAACCCAGAGGACTTTTGCAAAGAGACTTGTGGTAGATTTAACGGCTGCGACGTACTCGTCGGTGAGGCAGCCGGGAGCGTTGGAGAGGGTTCCGGGGGCGCTTGAGCTTGGGATTTTACGAGTTGCCCTAGCACCCAATCGGATTGCAAGGTCAGCAGTAGTCCCAAGGTTCCCCAGACGATCGCAACTTTGCGTTCATGACTAAGAATGGATTTTGGCTTTTCATATGCCGCTAACGCGGTCGGCGTCTCTAGCATGAAGAGTTGCGATCGCACCAGCAATCGTTGCAAGGCATCAACGACTCGATGACGAAAGACCGGATTATCTCCACTCAGATCGGGTCGGACAGTCAACGTTTCCGGATCTTTGCTGAGCAAATCGCCGACATAGGCATCCGATGCGGCAAATTCGGGCGTCGCTTCAGGAACAAGACGATTGGCGCGGAGTGCGATAGAAGAGTCGTTCCAGACAAAATCAACCCCGTAACTCCACAAGGGGCGTGATTGCCCTGCACGGCGTCCATGAATTCGCGCCCCTTGCAGTTCTGGCAATTCTAAAGATTTCAGCAAGTCAACAACCGTAGTCGTGACCGTGTTCTGAGGTGGGCAGGTCGGCGCATCGGTCATGATGTGCATCAACTCATCCCGTTGACGAAGCTGAAGCCGAATGCCGCCAGTTGCTAACTGTACATCTAGATCTGGATTGAGCAGACGTGTCAGTTGGAAGGCGATCGCGCTGAGATCGCCCTGTTTCGCCAACGCCGAAGTCGAATCGGCGAGCGCTGGATGCTCAGCAGCAGGTAAATTGATCCACTCAACCCAAGCTGGCGCAAGCGAGGTAGGATCTTCATCAGCGTGGTCTCCAGTTTCGTTGCCGATGCCGTAGACTGTGGCGCAGTGAATGCCTTGAGGCGCGATCGTCTCTAAAAGTGGCAGCAGGGTCGCCAAAACGCGCGGCTTGTCGGGTACAGATTTCCCCTGGCAAGAAATATGCAGAGTAATGTCCATCAAGTCCACAGAAACCTGAATGCTCTGCTCAAAGAAAACTCGATTAAACAAACGAGCCAGCGCTTCAACATCGCCCCATCGCGCCCATTCTTTCAGCATCTCGTTGGGCGGTGTCAGATCGACTCTCAGCGTCCAATCGGGTTCTGCTTCTCCCCGGACTTGGCTAAAGACGATGGCATCGCGGAATCCATGCAGTTCGAGATCTCGCAGCTTTTGGGCGATTGGCTCTGCCATCAGCGATGGATCAGGGCTATAGGCGGACTCGCACAGCACCCACAAGCGGTTCAGCAATGCTTTGGGAGTGAGCGATTGAGAACTGGTGAAAACCGAAGACAGATTCACGATTTCGGGCAGCTTGGCGTCTTCGGGCAGAACGACAGACTTGACATTGGCGCGAACGGCGACGCCTAAGTTACTAAAGGCTTCGCTGAGATACCGCGCGATCGCAGCAGAGTGACCCTGTTTCGCTAAACTAAAATTCGACACGATCATCGACGAGTCGAGCGCGATCGGGCGGCGTTGGGCTTGAGCCTCTTGGAGTTTTTCTAGATACCGCTCAATCTGGTCGAGATAAATCACCTCTGCCCACTGAGGGCGCGATTCACCCTGAGCGCGTCCGTAGAGAACAACTTGATACACCGTTGGCTGATCGGCTGGAAGTAAGAGCTGTAGCTTAGTCTCTGCTAAGGCTTGCACCATCTGAGCCAAGACCGTGGACTGGCTAGGACATTCTTTCGCTTCGTAAAGGATGTACAAGTTGTTGCCGCGTATGCGAACTTGAATTAGAACGTTAGGCACTCCAGCGACTCGGTGGAGCCACTGCATCAACGACGGCTGACGGCGAATCGGGTCGGACACAGATAGCTTAGACTCAGGGGGATTTAACATCAAGTTGCTCTATTCGACTGACGGCTGCGGTTTCTTCGGGATTGCGCTCTGCGCGATATCGGTGCCTATCGATACACCTTAGGTTTTACGTCGATGCTTTTACGCTGACTTTATGTTTTTCGCAATCTTTTCTTTGCTATGGTAAGCACAAGCCGTCGCATTGGTGAAGTAGTTTTTCACTCCTGCGGCCTTTTCAGTGGTATGCATTTTTAAGTGTTATGCAGAATTATAATTTCATATTGAAAAGGTGATTCCGAAATTTGGGGTGTTTTTTGCTACCAGACATCGCCGTCAGACAGAAGTGTACAAGAACAACGCTAAAATTAGCCACTTTAAGACCTTGAAACTTACGATTTGGCTCCCAATTTTCTTTAATAAGGTTGGCTAACCGCTACTTTAATCACTAATTAGCAGCCCATTCAGGATTACTATCGATGCAGTCTACTGATTCGTCCTCCGCTCAATCTCGTGACTCGCTTTTATTTGGATTTATTCCTTCAGAAATTGCTCTAAGTGTGGCAACCGTTCCCGTATTAGTTGGACTCGTGAGCGCACAAGCCCTAGCGCGAGCGATCGCAGAGGTCGGCGCGATGAGCGAGGAGGTTTTTCGCGGCGATCGCCTACCCACGCTAGATTTCTCTGAGGATTCGGATACGCCGACCGATCAAAGTTAGCTTTTTCTGAACTTTGAGTTTTGAGTGCAGTTATCCGATAATTCAGAAATTCTAACTGCATCTTCGCGCGTTAGCTCATTTTCTCTTCCCTTCTCGCTTTACCCATCTAAGACTCCTGCTGGACTATCTTTTATGAGTTCACTCCTCCCCTCACAAGATGATTCTGGTCTCGTCACAGATATCAGCTTTACCTCACCTCAACCCGAAGACGTTGCATCGGTGGCCTCTGATAATTTAATAACGTCTGATAATTTAATGACGTCTGATTTATTTTTGCGGCTTCGGGTTAAAACAGTTGAGGATCTCTGGGAAGCTGTTTTGCAACAGGAGTGCGGTCAAGAACTCGTTGATTTGCTCAATCAACTAAGACATATGTGTTCCCCCGAAGGACAAGCGAACACATTCACCGGATCAGAAGTGTTGCAGGTCGTCGAAAAGCTCGATCTCAATGAGGCGATTCGGGCTGCCCGCGCCTTTGCGCTTTATTTTCAATTAATCAACATTGTTGAGCAACACTACGAGCAGCGAGACCAGCAAATTCAGTATCGAGTTGCTAGTGAGGGCGTTCCGTCGCAGAAACCCAAGAGCAGCGGCCGCCAGGATGAAGAACTAACCAATCGACCCGAAGCCGATTTTCTAGAGCGCAGTCTGCATGAAGATGCCTCTCGCCGTGAAATCGGAACCTTTCGCTGGTTATTTCCGCGATTGCGGCAACTCAACGTTCCGCCTCAGCAGATCCAACGGCTGATCAATCAGTTGGATGTGTGGCTCGTCTTTACCGCCCATCCGACCGAGATTGTGCGCCCCACAATTCGCGATAAGCAGCGCCGGATTGTCAAAATCTTACGAGAACTTGACCGGGTAGAAGATAGCCTCAAAGCAATGGGCCTAGCGGCATCGTGGGACGCGGATGCCCTGCGAGAGCAGTTAACGGAAGAGATTCGCCTGTGGTGGCGCACTGATGAACTGCATCAATTTAAGCCGACGGTTTTAGATGAAGTCGATAACGCCTTGCACTACTTCCGCGAAGTTCTGTTTGATGCGATCCCGCATCTTTCCAAACGGCTAGAGCAGACGGTTCATGCCTCCTTTCCAGCCATGCAGATGCCCCGACGAAACTTCTGTCAATTTGGCTCTTGGGTAGGCAGCGATCGCGATGGCAATCCATCGGTCACGTCTCAGGTCACCTGGCAAACGGCCTGCTATCAGCGTCAGACGATTCTAGAGAAATATCTCGAATCGGTGAAGCGCCTGAGTGATTTGCTCAGCTTATCGCTGCACTGGAGCGACGTTCTGCCTGATCTATTGGAGTCGCTAGAGCAAGACCAGCAGCGAATGCCCGCTGTGTACGATCAATTGGCAATTCGCTACCGCCAGGAACCCTATCGCTTAAAGCTGGCCTATATTAGCCAGCGGTTGCAGAACACTCACGATCGCAACCAGATTCTCTCTGGCGGGGACTGCCTCCAGCAGGATGTCCCGGAATACGACGAATCGACGTATTATCGGTCTGGAACCGACTTTCTGGCCGAACTTCACCTGATTCAGCGCAATTTAGCTGAAACGGGCTTAAGCTGCCGCGATTTGGAGCATCTGATCGCTCAAGTCGAAATTTTTGGGTTCAATCTGTCTCATCTCGACATCCGCCAAGAAAGCCCGCGCCACGCGGAGACGATGAACGAGATTGTGGAGTACCTGCAAGTGCTGCCGAAGTCATACAACGAGATGACCGAAGCAGAACGGTGCGACTGGCTGATCACCGAACTGCAAACTCGCAGACCGTTGATCCCGGCCGGGATGCCGTTTTCAGAGCGGACTCAGGAAGCGATCGCAACCTTCCGTATGGTGCGCAAGTTGCAGCAGGAGTTTGGTCTTGACATCTGCCACACTTACATCATCAGCATGAGCCATGACTTGAGTGACTTGCTGGAAGTATTGCTGTTCGCCAAAGAAGCCGGGCTGTACGATCCTGTGACTGGAATTGGCACGCTGCGAGTGGTGCCGCTCTTTGAAACCGTAGAGGACTTGCAGAAAGCGCCGGGAGTCATGACAGGCGTGTTTGAGCTACCGTTTTATCGAGCCATGTTGTCGGGTGGATTTGAGCAGTACGAACAGCGGAAAAACCACCCAGAGGATCTCCCCCAGTTTTCGCTGCAAGAGGTGATGCTGGGCTACTCTGACAGCAACAAAGATTCTGGCTTTCTCAGCAGCAATTGGGAAATTCACAAGGCCCAGCAAGCCCTACAAACGATCGCCGATCGCTATGGGGTGGCGCTGAGAATCTTCCACGGGCGCGGCGGCTCGGTGGGACGGGGCGGTGGTCCGGCTTACGAAGCGATTTTGGCGCAACCTGGACGGAGTGTAAACGGTCGCATCAAAATTACCGAACAGGGAGAGGTGTTGGCGTCGAAGTATTCATTGCAGGAGTTGGCACTCTATAACTTGGAAACCGTCACCACAGCGGTGATTCAGGGAAGTTTGCTGCGAACCGGATTTGACGATATCCAGCCGTGGCATGAAGTGATGGAAGAATTGGCAGAGCGATCGCGCGCTCACTACCGTGCTCTGATTTACGAACAGCCCGATTTTATTGATTTCTTCCATCAAGTCACCCCGATTGAAGAAATTAGCCAACTGCAAATTAGCTCTCGCCCTGCTCGGCGCGGCGGCAAAAAAGATCTTGGCAGCCTGCGAGCCATTCCTTGGGTATTTAGCTGGACGCAGAGCCGATTTTTGTTGCCCTCCTGGTATGGAGTCGGGACGGCACTAAAGATGTTTCTCGACGAAAACCCTGATAAACATCTTGCTCTGATGCGCTATTTCTATTACAAGTGGGCGTTCTTTAGAATGGCGATCTCACGAGTTGAGATGACGCTCTCTAAAGTCGATCTTCAAATTGCGAGTTATTACGTTCAAGAACTGACGCTTCCAGAGGATCGAGAGCGGTTTGCGCCTGTGTTCGAGCAGATTTGTAACGAGTTTTATCTCACTCGCGAACTGGTGCTGACCATTACCGGGCACAAGCGGTTGCTAGACGGCGATCCCGAGTTGCAGCGATCGGTGCAGTTACGCAACGGAACGATCGTTCCGCTTGGGTTTTTGCAGGTGTCGCTATTAAAGCGGCTGCGGCAGCACAAGACATTAGCCGCATCTGGTGTGGTGCGATCGCGCTACAGCAAAGGCGAACTGCTCCGGGGCGCACTCCTGACGATCAATGGTATTGCTGCTGGAATGAGAAACACGGGCTGATCTAGGGTTCTGTCATTGGGCGTTGCCCGTCTCCGTCTTAAGGGCGTTTGGTGTTGAGGCGGGCTTGCCATTCGCGAATCGCGTTTGCTGTCCGAACGATCGGGGAAATAAATTCTTCGGGTTGGGGCGGCTCTGGAAGGGGAGCGAGGGGCTGATTGTTCATACAAGGCAGCAGCGTCTCTAAGTGTGACTCCAATTCCAACGCCCTCAATACTTCTTCGGCAGATTGATATCGTTCTTTTAGCGACACCTTCAACATTCGGTCTAAGACTTGTCCAAAATAATCGCTCACCAGCACATTTTGATGCCACAAAATTTCTCCAGTGCGCGGTTCGTATTCAAACTCTAGAGGTGGCTTACTCGTCAGCAGAAAGAGGCAGGTCATGCCTAACGCATAGAGGTCGGTCGCAAACACAGAGCGCAGAGAAAGCTGTTCTGGAGGTGCAAATCCCACGGTTCCAATAAACTGAGTCGAAAACGTTCGACAGGTCGCCGGATCGACCGTCATCACCTTTTCTTTCACCGCTCCAAAATCAATCAACACCAAGCGCCCATCCTCTGGGCAATACAAAATATTTGAGGGCTTGATGTCCCGGTGAATCACTTGATTTTTGTGAACGTACTGCAAAACGGGTAGGAAGCTGGTTAAGAAGCATTTGACCTTCTCTTCTGACCAGGCTCCAGTACGACGCACGCTTTTACTGAGCGTCAAACCGTGGACATACTCTTGAACCAAGTAAAATTTGCCTTCAATCTCAAAATAATTCAGCAAATGCGGAATTTGAGAATGAGTACCTAACCGCCCTAAGACGGTGGCTTCTTGTTCAAATCGTTGACGCGCCTTTTCTAATAGCCCTTGATCGCGCACTTTAGGACACAGTTGCTTAATCACGCAAAGTGGCGTTCCGGGAAGCTGAGTATCTCGCGCTAGAAAGGTAACGCCAAATCCGCCCCGACCGAGTCGTTTACGAATTTCGTAGCGATCGCACAACAGGTTCGATCGCTCCACTCGTCCAACATGTGTTTCGTCCAAAATAAGTTTGTTCCAATTCGGCACGTCGGTTAGAAAAGTTGGAGACTGGGGGAGTCGTCGCAGCAAGAACACCAGAGTTACCTCTAGTTTAAGAAGCGATTTGGGAGTGCGGGCAAATCTTCACGGTTTTAGTCATCGATACTCTGACTGCTCTGACTGGATCTAAATGTTCTGAATCTAAATGTCCTGAATCTAAATGTCCTTAGCGCCAATAGTCGATGACATCAACGCCTGCTTCGCTCAGCATTTGGCGTAAAAGCGGCAAGCTCAAACCAATCACATTGGTATGACAGCCTTCCAGCTTTTCGACAAATAAGCCACCCCGACCCTCTAAAGCAAAGCACCCAGCACAGTTAAGTGGTTCTCCGGTCGCCACATACGCTTCAATTTGACGATCGCTCACTTCTGCAAAGTAAACCCGGGTGACTTGGGTTCGCACCAGCGGCGCATAGGGCAGCAAGGAGCCTTGTTCGGTCGTGAAGGGTCGTAGGAGCGCATGACCTGTATAGAGTTCGCCCATCTGTCCGCGCATGAGTTTCCAGCGCGCGATCGCCTCTTGAGCATCTCTAGGCTTGCCATGAATTTCACCCTGAATCGCCAAGATCGAATCGCAACCGAGAATTAAACCTGGATTGCGGGAAAAGAACCCTGATGGAAGTTCCGCCTGGCGAGAAAAAAGCGCTCTCATCGTTGCCTCTGCCTTTCCCTGCGCTAAAATTTCGACTAAACCTAATGGATTTGTGACCTTAACCAGCGATTCATCAAAATCGCTGGGATAGACCAATGGTTCAATTCCCGCCGTATGCAGCAATCGTTTACGGGCAGGTGATGCAGATGCTAGGACAAAAGGAATCATGATAAAAACCAACAAATACACCGCCCCGTAGGGACGCGATGTATCGCGTCCCTACCCAAAACCCCCAAACCAACCGATTAACCCAAAGTCATCCCAATTCCATCAAGAATCAACCGAGAACGATCGCACCGCCAATTCCAGCGCATCCTTCATCTTGCCCCACCGCTCCTCGGGTGTCGAAGCATTAAAGGTATACAGCTTATTCCGAAACACAATCGCGCTGGCCAAATTGTGCCGCTGACTATGATCCGGCAACGTCACCAAATATTCCAGCGTATAGTACTGCCGATCCGCGACGTCCCGGGCCTCAGCCGACACCAATTCAGCGGTTCGCCCAGAATTTTCAGGGGCGATCGCGCTCTTGCCCAACTGATAGCCTACTTCACTCGGCGTTCCCAAATCGGCCAGCGTCTTCTTGCTCTGCACCGGATTGATCACCACACTGACATTATCGGTTTGCTCAATAATGTCATGAAACACCACATCTGGGCCGTTACTGACTTTAATCGGCAGCCAACCATTAGGATACAAAAACCGATAACCATCAATGCTGTCAGAAAAGCTTTTCATTCCGGTCACGCCCCCCGCAACACAACCCTGCAAACTCAAGGCAACAACAACCAGCAGGATAGCAACCATTCGTTTGAGCATGTCTCTGTTTCCTAGCAATGTGATCAACGCGAAAAAGAATTCCTTACGCCCATTTTCTGAAGCCATGATTTCGCAGCCCGAGCTTGAAATCAGGAGGTTTAGAGATTGATGTAAGTTCTTCCCATTCTCCCATTTCTCTTGTCAGGCGCGCTCAATTTATCCACCGATCTTGGGCTGATTTGGCAGAATGAATGAGCAAACTTATCACAGAAGCAGTAGTTAGCCGATTAGAATAAAAAGTTGATTGATTGCGAAACATCTAGCTTGACATTTGATGAGAATCTATCGATCGCGATCCCGATTTGGGTAGAATTCTCGTGGATGTCGAGTGAATCGGCTCAACATTAGAATCAAGTTGCCCGCCTTAGAACCAGGAACTTTTAAGGTTCTTGTTGTATTCAGGTGTATCCTGTCTCGTTGATTAGTAAGCCGCAATTGGAATGAGTGTCTCCGTGAGCGTAATGCAGTTGAATAGTCCATCTGCCCCGTCAACCCCTCCCACGCCTATTATTCTGGATAATTTGCCTGATCCTCCCGTCGCGGAGGGTGTATGTCCTCCTCGAACGCGGTTGCAGATTGATCTATTGTTGCTAGCGATTGAAGCCCTCGACTTAGGCGGTTCAGAAGCAGTTTTAGCGATCGCCAACGATTTAGATCTGCGCGGCATTCTCAAAAATCGCGTCACGCTCTGGCGAATGCGGAGTACAAATCCCTTCCGGCGCTATGCTCAACGCCGTCCTCTCACCTTGCTTGAAGCCAAAGCCCTGGTTGTTGTCACCTGTTACCTGGCGCGGCGGTTAACGGTGTTGATTCGTCAACTATTGCTGGCATATCAGCAACTGAGCGAAAAGAATTTATCGCCCGATCATCACTTCCGGTTGTCCGAGTACTTAGAGCGATTCCGCGCCCATTTCCGCAGCCGCATGAATCCGCGCCGTGCGGGAGTGATGGCCTACAGTTCTGATGAGAAACTAAACGAGTTGGCATTAGACCTGCTGAGCCAGTTGCTTTTCTGCACCGGAACTTCTGGAATGCAGCGCTTGTGGATTAGCTTGTTCGATGGGGAAGTGTCATGACCATTCAACGCCAGTACAGTTTGCCAAATTGCACGCTCGTTTTAGAAGGATTGTCTGATCAAAACGGGGCGGCTGATGCTGAAATGCGGCCGGTGATGTCGCTGCTGATCAATGCAGAATGCCACTTGGGACAAGAAAAGCCGCTCTTAGGCGGTCGAGAATTTTTTGAAAGCCTCGTGACGGCGGTGAGCTTGTATGCCCAAGAGTTTTTGAGCGGCATTCATCTACCGCGCCATACCTACAGCGATCGCCCCTCTTTCGTCAAGCTAGAACGGCTCGATCGCAACCATCATCGTCTTAGCGTTGATCCAGATGAGAATAATGCAATAACTGCTCATCAGGTGGTGGATCTAACCACGGTACAGCTTTTTGATTTGGTTGAAGCGATCGATCAATTTGTGGCAGATACTCAAACGTTGCCCTTCTGGTCACTCAATTTAGCGCCCGTACCGAAGCGCTATGCGAAGAGTAGAGAGCCGATCGCAAAGCAAGTTGTCCCGGCAACGGTGGGATTGTCTGGATTGGCGCTAACCGCGTTAGCACTCATGAGCTTGCCAACCTTCAAGGTAAAAACTCCAGAATGTCTAACGCCTGGAGCCTCCGACTGTCCGGGCGCAGTTTCAAACACGCCCAGCCCATCGATTAGTCCTGTAGTCAGTCCATCTGCCAGTCCGGCTGCTTCCCAATCTGCCGGTGCTTCTCCTGAGGCGTTAGCATCCACTAGTCCATCTCCCGATTTGACGCAGCTAGAGCAGACGTTGAATTCTTCGGCAGCTATTACCGCTCCGCAAGAGTTAGATGCTCTCGGTAAACGGCTCTATGACCAAATCAACGGTCAGTGGAAGACAACGCCTAAATTCACCGAAAACTTAGAATATCGCCTTGGTGTAGCAAGGAATGGCGATATTGTAGGTTACAAAGCTGAAAATCAGGCCGCGCTAAACAATGTTGGGCAAACGCCCTTGCTGAATTTGCTTTATATTCCAGCAAATGGTAATGCTCCGGTGCAAGAAGCGATCGCGCAGTACAAGGTTGTTTTCACGCCCCAAGGCAAATTAGAAATTACGCCTACGGGTAGTTCAGCCGCCGCGTCAAGTCCTGCGTCATCTAGCCCTTCTCCCAACCTCCTAAATCCCACTGTTTCAACCACGCCCGGAGAAATTACAGATAAGACACAGCTAGAGAATTTGCAACCGAAGCTGTACGACACGATCGACCAAAACTGGAAAGGGACGCCCCCCTTCGACCAAGATTTGGTGTATCGAGTGCGTGTGAAAGCAGATGGTTCTATTGTTGATTATGAGCCGGATGGTCAAATTGCCAGTGAGTACATCAAAGACACACCGCTAGTCCAGCTTGGCAAACCATCTGAGCCAAATGCTCAGTTGCAAGAGCCAGTTGCCTCATTTAAGGTGGTTTTTAAGCCAAGCGGTGTCTTGCAAATTAATCCCTGGTACGGTAATCAAAAGGAGAACTAAGGATGTCCGTCACGCGATGAATCTGGGGCAAATCAAAGCTTTTATCGCGTGAACAGCGCCCAAGGGTGATCGCCTACTATTCTGCGCCGTCTGTTTGTCGGAGCAGGTTTTCCTTTGATTCCTTGAGTTGCTTCCAAAGGCGTTTAATATCATCGTAAGCCTGCTCTGGTGGAATTTTCCCAGATGTTTCTAGCCCGCACAGCAACGAGACCCTCTGAGCAAATTCTTGCAGGTTGGCATTAAAGGCAAGATGCTCTGGGGTGAACTCTCCTCGATAGCGCGCAGTCGGATATAGAAATTCTTCTTTGCTGCGATCGGCTTTGCCCATCTCTGACGGATCGCGATTCTCTACCACAGTTCTTTGCACCTCAAAATGCGTCAAGCTACTTCTTAGTTTTAAAGCATTGTGCTAAAAAGCGAGAAAAATTAGCAGTCCAATCAACATCTCAATCGTTTTTCAGGAGATGCGTGACAGTGCTGATGGCCTCCTTGACCGTCGGCACAACAAACACCTTTTCTCCTCCCAATTGCTGAAAAAAAGCTTGGCTTACCGGATCGTCTGTAAGCAAAACGACGGGCTTATCTGCCTTGAGCGCCAAGGCAATTTCTGATGCGGTTCCGGCTCCCATACCACAGGCGATCGCAACGCGACTTGAGAGAACATTGATATTATTTCGAGCGTTGCCCATGTCAGTGATGATCGGAATATCAATCGCTTCCGACATGGCAGTCGTTTGATTTGGAAGAATTCCGATCGTCAGTCCTCCACCTTGCTTTGCCCCTCGGCTCACCGCATCCATGACCCCTACATCTCGTCCTCCGCTTAGCACAACCCATCCGGCTTTAGCGAGTTCTTGACCCAGAGCATAAGCATTCTGAACATCGGTTGGCGTTGCTTGTTCGCCGGCTCCCATAACGCCAATGATAATGTTGGGCATCGATTCTAAATTTAGATGGGGGTACTTTACAGAAGAACGATATTCTGGATCGTTTTTGTAATCAAGCCCTACTAATACGAACCGATGGATTCTCTGTTTCTGCCAAATGTCTCTGTGATTGTGCCAATTTATAACGGTGAAGCAGATTTGCCTGATCTACTCGCCTGTCTCCGATCGCAAGCTTATCCGCGCGATCGTGTGGAATACCTGCTGGTCGATAACGGCAGCCGCGATCGCACCTCTGATCTGCTCCGATCCGCTGCGCAAGCTGAAGCCATCACAATTCGTCTACTCAGCGAACCTCATATTCAAAGCTCTTACGCGGCTAGAAATCAGGGTATCCGAACGGCAACGAGTAGAATTCTTGCCTTCACAGACGCCGATTGTCGCCCAGAATCAAACTGGCTCACCCATTTAGTTCAGCCGTTTATTGATCCGGCGGTGGGGTTAGTCGCAGGAGAAATTCAAGCACTGCTAGGGCAGACCTTGTTGGAGCAACATGCCGAGCGTCAGGAAACGCTGTCCCAAAAGCATACGATCGCGCATCCCTTTTGCGCCTACGGCCAAACCGCAAATCTTGCCGTCCGGTTAGATGCTTTCAAACAAGTCGGGTTGTTTCGTCCCTACTTAACCACAGGCGGCGACGCCGATTTGTGTTGGCGAATTCTGAAACAAACGTCTTGGCAGTTTCGATTTGCAGAATCAGCGATTGTCCGTCATCGCCACCGTGCTACTCTAGCGGAACTCAGGAGCCAATGGCGGCGCTACGGTCGTTCTAATCGATATCTCCACGAGTTGCACGGCGTCGATCTGATGCGTGAACCGAATCTACAGGAGTACACTTACCGCCTTGCCCGTTGGATCGTGAAGGAACTACCGCTCTCAGCCAGTAAGCGAATCTTGGGTACAGCAGCAACAGTAGATTTAGTGGGAACTCCACTCGGCTTGATTTGCGCTCACGCCCGCGCGATCGGGCAACGCCAAGCCACTTTACCCGAACAAGCCCGAGAGATTGAATGGCTGTAAAGCTGCCTAAATGCATCCTCGCGCCCAAAGTTCGCTAAATTAAGAGAAACAAAACAGAGGATCAGCAATGCTGGGGCAACTCGTATTGGTAGATGATGAACCAGGACTTCGCGAGGCAGTGCAAGCCTACTTAGAAGACAGTGGCTTTGAAGTGCAGACTGCCAGCAACGCCCGCGATGGTTGGGAACTGGTGCAGCAAGTCTTGCCTGATCTTGTGATCACAGATGTGATGATGCCCCAGGTCAATGGTTACGAGTTTCTAAAGCAGTTGCGGGAAGATCCCAGATTTCAAACCTTGCCGGTTGTGTTTCTGACGGCACGCGGCATGACCAACGATCGCATTCAGGGCTATGGTGCAGGCTGTGATGCCTACTTGCCAAAACCATTTGACCCAGATGAATTGGTCGCGATCGTCACTCGTCTACTTCAGCAACGGGCAGCCATTAAAGCGGCAAGTAGTGACGGTGAGAATCCAGACGTAGCCGATTTGTCGCGTCAAATTGCTGAGATTCGGGCGATCTTGACTCAAAGAGGCGCGATCGCAACGACTCCCCCACCGATGAAGTTGGACTTTACGCCCAGAGAGCAAAGCGTTTTAGAACTCGTGGTGGACGGATTAATGAACAAAGAAATTGCCCGTCGCCTCGAGACTAGCGTCCGAAATGTAGAAAAATATGTCAGTCGTTTGTTTAGTAAAACTGGCACGAATAGCCGAACAGAGCTAGTTCGCTTTGCGCTAGAGCATGGTCTCACGAAATAGTCAGTTCTTTGAGATAGCGAGTTCTATCGTTAGCGATCGCTGAATATGTTAAACCTGACTCGAACCGTCGTTTGAGTTCCTCGCTCAATCTGTAGTGTGCCGCTAAGTTGCTGCACTAACGAATTAATTAGCTGAAATCCTAATGAATCCGTAGCGTTGGGGTCAAAGTCTGCGGACAACCGATTGGCACTGTCACTCACTCCCAGCGTCGCTTGCCCTGCGAAATTTTGGTTTAGCTCAACGAAAATCTCGCCCCCCCTGCCTTGCAAGCCGTGCTTGAGAGCATTTGAGATCAGTTCGTGAAGAATTAACCCAATTGGAATTGCCCGATCGGCTAGCACCTGAATGTTAGGGTCAGCTTGGATACGTAACGCAATTTGATTTGGATCGATCGCATTGACGCGGACTAGCGTAACAACTAAGCCCTGTACATAGTCGCCTAGGCTAATCTCAGTTAAATCACTCGCTTGGGATAAGCGCTCATGCACAAGCCCGATCGAATTAACCCGGCTCTGATTGCTCCGTAACAACTCCTGAACACTCGGATCGTCTGTCCGCATCACTTGCAAATCCAATAGACTCGAAAAAATTTGCAAATTGTTCTTCACGCGATGATGAATTTCTCGCAGCAAGACTTCTTTTTGTTGCAGCGAGGTCTGTAACCGTTCTACCTCAAACAGTTCAGTCAAAGAAGAGCGTTGCTGAATTGTCATTTGTACAGCTTGCAGTTCTTCAAGAATTCGCTGTAATTCCGCACCCAAAATAGATTGCGCCTCTGTACGATCCTCTAAAGCTTCACGGAGCGAAGTGCGAAACAAAATTAGCCGTTGGCAGATTGCTTCTAGCTGTTGGGAAATCCCATCATCATTAACATCCGAACTCATTCAATGTTCTCAGGAACTCAACCGAAATCAGTACTTCACAATGCCGCCGATGATTTAGGGCTAAAATGTCTCGTCATCGCGGATATTACTGAACTTGTCATCACATTTTCAAGGATGCACGCCTAGATCTACAGAGAAAACACGGAATACAGAAGAATTAGCTATACAAAGTATCACTAATTTATAGGTAGAAACGTTATTGATGTGCCACTTTCATTAAGTTGGCTCTATTGAAGCGCTATTCGAAGCGGTTGATGAAGAAAGTTGAAACGGAGATCGCTGTTAAGATGATGTCTTAATAAATAGACTAAATTAAGAATAGTAAACGACTAAGCCAGTTCATGGTTGAGGCACTTATGGCTGCTAATCTTGCTCCAGTTTCAACGTTTGAGAAGCCAGCAGCGCAGGATGCGGCATCTCTTCGGCAGGTGTTCGCATCGTTGACTGCCGAAAGTTGCCCGCGCTCCTACAACTTTCACATGCATACTCACTGTTCGGATGGTCAATTACAGCCTGAGTTGTTAGCACAACAAACGATCGACCTTTCCTTGAAAGGGTTTGCCATTACCGATCATCACCAAATTGCTGGATTTTATGCAGCGCAACGTTGGCTCGAAGCGTGGCAACAGTCAACTCAGAAGGCTGTGCCGCATCTATGGACAGGAACTGAAATTACGTCCAGATTGCTCGATACTGAGGTTCACATTTTAGGGTTTGCCTTTAATCCTGAGCACGAGGCGATCGCGCCCTATTTGCAGGGAAAGGCTCCGTTGGCAGAGGCCGCGATCGCATCCAATGTCATTGCTGCAATTCATCAAGCGGGAGGGCTTGCCGTCCTCGCGCACCCGGCTCGGTACCGCCGGACACCAGATGATCTGATTCCTGCCGCCACTAACTCTGGTATCGACGGAGTAGAAGCCTTCTATTCGTATAACAATCCTAAACCCTGGCGACCCAGCCCTAGAGAGACACAGCATGTCCAGCAACTAGGCGCGAAGTACAACTTATTCAACACCTGCGGCACAGATACCCACGGTCTAAGTTTGGTGCAACGGCTTTAATGATTTCTGCTCAAAAAGGAAGGGCAGAAGCATCTTGAAGATGCTTCTGCCCGTTTTTATAGTTTGTATTATGAGAAGGATTGGCGATCACACCAGAAAAAATGTTAAGCAAAATGAAGAATCTGAATGAGAATCTGCTGCTTAGGCAATATGAAAACGTGATGGTGATGCGAGCTTAAGAAATAAATTAAGCAAAACGAGACATCATGGCAATGAGTCCAACACAAGTCACAGCAAACAGTAAGACCATTCCGAATGATTGACCAAGGTGCTTTTGAGTAGGTTGCATAACGTTAACTTTTCCTAACATTTAGCGAGTTATTCAACAATATCAATCTCGCCAAGGTTTTGTGAGAAACGCAATTTAACTTAAAGTTGCGACATTTAACTTTACAAAGTTATCATCTACTCCTCAAGAAATAGGTTCCGGTTTTACAATCATTCATCTGCTCCTTCATCCGATGCAAAGGCTTGGCTCGGATGAAAGTAGTCATAAATCTGTTGAGCCACTTGCGGACCAATTCCTGGAACTGTTGCCAGTCGAGCAGGGGTAGCTTCTCGAATGTAATCAACCGAGCGAAACTCGGCGAGAAGTTGCTTCTGGCGATAATGCCCCAACCCCGGAATCTCATCCAGGCTCGATCGCCGCATTCGGGTCGTGCGCTGCTGACGGTGAAAGCTCACAGCAAATCGGTGTGCCTCGTCTCGCAGCCGCCGGAGTAGTTGAACTCCGGGCTGTTCCGCCTCGGTTGGCAACGGCAGCGATTCACCTGGCAGGAAGATCTCTTCGCGCTGCTTTGCCAAACTCACGACTTTGACATCATCGAGCAAATTCATCTCCCGCAAAACAGCAACCACCGCAGAAAGCTGACCTTTTCCGCCATCAATCATGACCACATCTGGGAAGTCGGCTAAGGATGACTGCGCCTTCAGCGTTGAAGGTTGAGAGGCAGGAATGATAGTCTCGCCTCGTGCCTTTGCTGTTGCATACTTCTTAAACCGACGCGAAATCACTTCTGCCATACTTGCAAAATCATCTGAATGCCCAGACGTGATTTTCGGATTCTTAATTTTGTAGTGTCGGTAATGTTGCTTTGCCGCAATTCCATCGACAAAAACAACTTGAGATGCCACGGCATCTGAGCCTTGAATGTGAGAGATGTCGTAGCCTTCAATCCGACGGGGCAGTTCGGGCAGATCTAGAATTTCTGCTAAATCAAGCATGGCTTGAGCATTGCGATCGGCAAATCGCTGAGTCCGAGCCAATTCAAATTCAGCGTTGCGCTCCACCATTTCGAGCAGTTCTGCCTTCTTCTGGCGTTGAGGATGCACGATCGTAATCTTTCGCCCTTTGGCCTGACTGAGAAATTCTGCCAGCATCTCCCCTTCTGGCAATTCATGCTGCACCAGAATTTCCGCCGGGATCTCCACCGGATCGACGCTTTGATAATGTTCTTCTAATACCCGTTGCAGAATGGCTCCGGGTTCTCCCGATTGAGCATCGGCTACAAATCCCAACCGTCCGACGAGACGACCGGCGCGAATTTGAAAGAGTTGAACGCAGGCATGATGTTCATCTGCGGCCAGCGCGATCGCATCTTGCGACACCGTATCATCCGGCAACGAGACTTTCTGCTCTGCTCCCAAGCTCTTCAGTCCCACAATCTGATCGCGCAATCGCGCCGCGTGTTCAAAATTAAGATCTTCTGCGGCTTTCTCCATTTGAGCGGTGAGAGTCTCCTCCAACTCGCTTGTTCGTCCCTGAAAGATCATGGCTACTTTCTGAACCGTCTTGCGATAATCCTCTGAAGAGATCATCGACTGACAGACACCAGGACATCTGCCAATGTCGTAATTCAGACAAGGGCGATCTTTAAACAACGGTTGCGGACGTTGCCGCAGTGGAAAAATTCGCTTGACTAGGTGAAGCGTCGTCCGCAGAGTGCGGCTATCGGTGTAAGGACCGTAATAGCGATCGCGCTCCTTTGCCATGCGGCGCTTTCGGGTAATGAAAATTCGAGGATACGCTTCAGACCAGGTGATGCAGAGGTAGGGATACTTTTTGTCATCCTTGAGCAGCACATTAAAGTGAGGCTGATGCTGCCGGATCAAGTTCGCTTCCAGGGCAAGAGCTTCTGCTTCAGTGTCAGTGACAATGACCTCAATCTCCATCACCTGCCGCATCATCAACGCGATCCGAGGTCGAGTATCGTGACCATTGAAATAGGAGCGGAGGCGCGATCGCAACCGTTTCGATTTGCCAATATACAGAATCTGATCGCTGCTATCCCGCATGTAGTAGACGCCAGGTTCTTGTGGAATTTCCTTAAGGCGTGCTTCTAAACGATCCGGATCTTGAATGAGAGCGAGTGTTTTCGTGGATGAAGTCACAGAGGTAAGGTAAACTTCAAAGCTTTATATAGAGGAAGCCGTGTTTAAATTTTAAATCAATCTGCTCACTTCACACTGCCGATCACCGAACCGTAGTCATTATAGTCATAGGTATCAATCTAGACTTGACAGTACGGAAACATGAATTCAGACGAATTTGAGAGCCAGACTCGCGAGAGCCTGGAAACCGCTCTTAATCAGCTACAAGCTGCAATGCTATTGCTCTCATCCTTGGAATCACAAATCTTGGAGTCAGGAAATACGATTAAAGAGCTTGGTAGAACAATCGAAACTTACATCACAAGTCAGCAAAATGGTGTAGAAGTTTCCGCACGCTCTCAGCTGTAGCAAAATTAGGCTGGGGCAAGCCCTAAATAATTCGTGAGGCAAGGGATGAGAAAGGCTGTTTCAAAAGTTGCTGATCTTCCTCGTTTCGGAAGTCTTTGTAATCAGCTACTCGTCAGGGTTGCCTAATTCTGGTTCTGCTAATTCTTCGCGAATAACCGCAATCAAATCTGTGAGCCGAATCGGTTTAACGAGATACTGCCTTGCGCCTAGATCTAAAGCGCGTTGCTGATCTTTTTGAAATGCATAGGCAGACACAATAATGACTGGGATCTGTTGCCACTCTCGATGTTGCTGGAGCCTCTCTAGTAGGTAATAACCGTCGATATCTGGCAGTTTCAAGTCCAGCACAATCACGTGGGGGTTAAATTCCGCGATCGCCGACTCGAATAAGCACCCTTCTGCTAAAGCCAGCACGCTGTACCCGCAATAACTGAGGTAGTCATTCATCAATCGTCGGTTCGCTTCATTGTCCTCAATTAGTAAAACGCGGACTGGAGAATCGGAACCTAGTTCTTGAGTTGTCATCGCGTATGCACCCGTGTTGACTATCATTGTCGGTCAACGATAGAGATTAGGGGAGCGATTTTATTGGAAGGTTGCTACCCATGTAAATTCGTCGCTAGCCATAGACTGACTTGTATAGAATTTCACATTCTTATTCAAACAAACCCAAGTCAATCCGAGAAAATTTACACAAAATTTCAACTTCGTTGACCAAGGTGAAGTAGCAATTCAAATCCGCGCCTCCAAACCTATGCTTGAAAAGAGGTACAGATATGTTTGTATCGAGGGTGATGTGTTAAGAGTGAGGGTTGAACTGGGAACGAGGCTGTTTGACTCTTAAGGGATGGGTATAAATAAATCAGGTTAGAGAAGGGCGTTGAACAGGTTGTGGAGTAGATAAAACTGCTCTCGCCATTCGTTCTGGTTCACCTAGCATGACAACCGAACATGCCGCTTGCTGCGCAACCTTAAAAGTAATGTCACCGACTAGCAACCCTCCAGCGCTAGTCGGGCGACGTGACGAGCGAAGCACCAGCAAATCACTAGATTGAGAGGCACTTAAAATAGCTCTGGCAACGTCCTCGCCAGGGGCAAGTTGCACCTCATACTCAAACGTTGGATTGTCTTTCTTAATTAGGAGTGCTAGTTGAGAACGAATCCAGGCTTGTTTGTTAGGAGGCGTTCTGCGATCGCAGACATGCAGAATAGTGAGCCGTCCCTGATTTTCAGTCGCAATAATTTCGGCGAGTTGCAGCGCAGCGATCGATCGCTGAGTCAAGTTCTCAATCGGAACCAGGATTTGCTGCATGTCGGAAGGGGACTTCAACAATCGGCTCACCGCGACCGGACAATGAGACGACCACAGTACAGTATCAATTACGCTGCCAAACAAGCGTTCTTGAAAGCGAGTGCGCTTTTGCCAGCCCATCACGATCAGACTGGCATGGTGTTCTCGACTAGAACGGACAATGCCTTGAGCAACCTTGTCATCAATTCTTAGTACAGGTTCAACCTCTGCATTCAAATTCTTCTCGGCATTCAACTCATTGCAGATAGCGGTTGCATTGTCTAGAAGCATCTCACTGCGCTTAATCGCCGCTTGGACAGAAGGGGTATCTAACTGACCCTGTTGAAGCGCGATCGCTAGGGGCACGATTTGCCCAGGCTGATGATGCGCAATCACTGCCGCCATTTCAAGCAGATACCGCTCCGTATTGGGGTTGGAAATTGGAACGACGATTCTGGACGAATCGAGCGTCGCTGAAGCAGAGCCTGAAGCAACTCCTGCTGCCTGGAGATCGCTGCCTTCTACCCTCAAACCACTGGCAAAGCGGGTTGTGAGAACAGGTCCTAATGTGGAAGTCACCAGCATCAGAATGATGACGGCATTCAAAACCCCTTCTGTCAGCAGTCCGACGCGGTAGCCGACCAGAGTAGCAGCTAACGTGGCGGCAACTTGGGGTAACGACAACGACCCCATTGTCATCATTTCTTGCCAGTTATAGCGGTAAAGTAGCTTTGCAAATAAGGCTGCTGCGAATTTACTCGCAATTAAACCCAGTACGATCGCTCCTGTCAGCGCTAGAAGCTGCGGACTGGTCAAGTTTTTGATGAAGGCTGGAACCCGAATTAGCAGCCCCATGTTCACAAAGAAGATCGGAATAAATAAAACGCTGCCCACAAAGACAATTTTTTCCTTGACCGCACCGTTGCCGACGGCTCCATTTACGGCAAGCCCACACAAAAACGCACCGACAATCTTCTCAACGCCGATGAGTTGTGCCCCAACCGAGGCTAGAAATAGGGCCAGCAGAACAAATAGAAACTGGTTGCCTTCATTGTCGCCAGAGCGCTTAAAGAATTCTCGCCCAGCGCGATTAAACCCGACCAAAATCACAACCGTGTAGATCGCCAGCGACCCAAGTAGGACACCTAGCTTAAGCGGGGAGAAGTCCCCTGCATGAATGCCAACGCAAACCGCCAAAACCAACAGCGAACCAATGTCTGTAAAAATGGTTGCCCCAATCGTTATTGTCACCGCTTCGTTGCCGACGACGCCTAACCGGCTCACGATGGGATAGGCCAGCAGGGTGTGGGACGCAAACAAAGAGCCAATCAGAACCGAAGCGTTCCAATCAAAGCCAAATAGCCGCCCCACAAAGGTTCCCGTGAGCAAAGGCACGAGAAATGTGAATATGCCAAAGCCGATCGATCGATTACGGGTGCGATTAAATTGTTCAATATCAACTTCTAGCCCCGCCACAAACATCAAGTAGACCAACCCGATATCTGATAATAGCCGCATTGATTCTGAGTCTTGCTTGAGAACCTGTAGCCCGTCGGCACCTAGCACAACCCCTGCTGCCAACAGTCCAACTAATCCTGGTAAACGCATCCGCTCAAACAGGAGGGGAATGACCAAAATCACGGCAAGCAGGATGAGGAAAGGAACAATAGGTTCCTGTTGAGTCGGACCAGCAACTAGTAGCATGCAAGATTTTGGGTTAGGGAAGTGAAAGCGTTCTGTCGCAATCTTACAGATATCAGGTGACTTTTCTTTCTACAATCTACCTAGAGATGAATTTGGCTAAGGATCACCCGCAAGCGATCGTAGTCGTCTTTGAGCAACAAACTCAGCATTCGTCCTGCTTGCACGAGCCAAGCCCGATCTGCTTTTCTAAGTTGATAAATTTCTCGAATAGTGGCGGCTGTTAAGGCATCTACTGGAGCGCCCCCAACTTGAAGCAGGGTTCTGAGAAAATCGAGTTGTTCGCTAAACTCAACGACTTCTTGGGCAGCGCACTGATGGACGGCTTGATGAATTTGCGGTGGACGCGGCGGTAGGTGTTGAAAAACGCCCCCTAATGAGGCTCCGTTCTTTTTATGGGTGTTCGCCCGGTAGCCGATGATCGCGGCGCGAAATTCAGTCTTGAGCATGGCGAAGATTTGCGGCTGTTGTTCTCGCAATTCCTGAAGCGACATGCCTAATGCTCTAGCGCGATGGACGGTATCGATCGGGCTAGTCGTAGCGTGGTAAACCACGGCGTAAATCATGTTTCCCGATTCCTCATCCACCGATTTGACCCAACTGCCAAACGGTGGCATCACCGGAAAGCTGAGGTCGTCAGGCTCTAGGCACTGACACAAGAACTCAGTCGTCGCGGTTTCAATCACCTCGGCAATGTGATCGGGCGATCGCTGTTGAGCCGCAAATTGAGGGAGAGGAAGACGCATCGTTCGTTATTTTTTCTTTTTGCTTCCGCTTTCAACAAGCTCTACCTCAGTCATGCGGAAGGTCACCAGTTTGTCCCAATTGCCGCCCTCAAAAAGAACGGCAACCTTGCCGTCGCTGACTCGTTGAACCAGTCCTTGAAAGCCGTAATAAGTATCATCACTGTTTGTGACCCGAACGGCAGCACCAGGTAAAAGCATAATGAATCGGAAAAAGTAAGGATTTACTCTCAAGTCTACAAGCCGAGGCTCCCTTATGGGCATGAATCTCGATTTTTCGGTGTCTCTAGCGCCCTTAAAACTTCAACCGTTGCCTAAAATTGGCAACCGATTCAACCAGTCCGAGGGCGAGGAAATTCATTAACAGCGCGGCATTTCCGTAACTCAGCCACGGCAGGGGAATTCCAGTAACCGGAGAAAGATTGATTGTCATGCCGATGTTGATGGTGACCTGAAAGACGATCATCGAAAAAACTCCGACTGCGATCAGAGAACCAAAGTCGTCTTTGGCATTTTGAGCGATGACTAGCAATCGGTAGCAAATCAGCAGAAATGATAGAAGGACGGCAGCGGCTCCAATAAAACCGAGTTCTTCGCCGATCGCCGTGAAAATAAAGTCAGTGTGCTGCTCGGGAATGAAGTTTAGCTGGGTTTGTGTGCCTTTGTAGAGTCCTCGTCCCCAAAGTTCTCCAGCCCCGATCGCAATTCTGGACTGAATTAAGTGATATCCGCCCCCAAGCGGGTCTTGCTCTGGGTTTCTAAACATGACGATGCGAGCTTTCTGATAATCCTTGAGAACAAACTGCCAGAGGACGCGCCCCAATCCTCCTGCTAGAAGATTCAGTATGACAGGAGCTAGCGTACCGTAGGGTTTCCAAGGCAACGTTCTCCAAGCCACAAATCCAATTAACAGAATCCAAACTGCGATCGCGGCAATTCCTACTCCCCAAACGGGCAGCAGCACATTAAACAGAATCGCTGAAACGATGGGAGAGATGAGCAGGAGTAGCCATCCTGGGTTAGCATTCCCCCAGTAGAGCATCCCGATTGCGATAGCTCCAAACACCAGGGATGTGCCTAAATTAGGTTCTAAAAAGATGAGTATCCATGGTACACCAGCAACGGCTAGAACCTTGAGCACCATCGGAATGGTGGACGCCGATCGCTGATGCAGCATGGCTGCGATCGTAATAATAATGCCCAGCTTGGCAAACTCAGAGGGTTGGAGGTAGAACCCGAAGATATTGATCCAGCGCTGCGCCCCCAGTCCTTCGGTTCCAAAGAACATCACCAGCAGCAACATGCCGTTGGTCAAGCCGTAGACCCACCATTTCCATTGCAATAACTGATCGTAGCGCCACCGCGCGATCAGCAACGCCAAAATAATGCCAATGCCGCCTGTGATCCAATGCCGCCACCAATCGGTCAACCCAACGTTTGCCTCCACACTGCTGATCATGAGTCCGCCTAAAAGGGTCAAGCCAATTGGAACTGCAAACAGCAGCCAGTCCATTTCTTGCCACGGCTGCAACAGCCCCCTTAGATAAGGCGGTAAGAACGATTTGGATTTGCGGAACATAGCGGGTTGAGATAGGGGGAGATAGGGGTGGAGATGGACCCTCGTGGTTGTCCTCGATGTTGAAATGCCGATCTTTCTAAAATCAAGTCAGTGCGGCAACCGATACTCTAGCAGCGATTTGCCCAGCGATCGCAATTAACGCTTTGGCAGAAGCAGAATCTGGAGCGGCAACGACAATCGGAATGCCGCGATCTCCGCCTTCCCGCAAGGAAATTTCTAGCGGAACACAGCCAAGTAATGGAATATCCAGTTCTTGAGCCGTCTTTTCGCCACCCTGAGAGCCAAAAATGTCGTACTGTTTATCGGGCAGATCCGGTGGGATAAAGTAGCTCATGTTCTCAACGATTCCCAGTACGGGAACGTTGAGTTGCTGGAACATTTTTAAGCCGCGCCGAGAATCGAGCAGAGCAACGGTTTGAGGGGTGGTCACAATCACCGCTCCTGCCATGGGCACGGCTTGCGCCATCGTCAGTTGCGCATCTCCGGTTCCAGGGGGCATATCGACGATCAAATAGTCCAAATCGCCCCACTGCACTTGGTATAAGAATTGGCGAATCACTCCATTCAACATGGGACCGCGCCAGATTACAGGCTGATCTTTGTCAATCAAAAAGCCCATCGACACCAGCTTCACGCCGTGATTAAACGCAGGTTCAAGAATTTCGCCTTGAGGGGACTGCCGCACCGTGATGCTAGAGCCTTCCAACCCCAGCATGGTCGGCGCGTTGGGTCCGTAAATATCTGCGTCAATCAGTCCGACTTTTGCCCCGCTTTGAGCCAATGCAACGGCAACGTTTACCGCGACAGAGCTTTTGCCAACGCCGCCCTTGCCGCTAGAAACGGCAATGATGTTCTTCACACCTTCGATGCCAACGCGATCGGGCAATCCTTTTTGCTGGGGCGTTTCAGCCGTCACGTCTACTTCAACGTGCTTCACATTGGGTAGCGTTTTCACGGCCCGCTCACAGTCTTCTACAATAAACTGCCGCAATGGACAAGCAGGCGTTGTCAGAACCAGGGTAAAGCTTACGGTTCCATCCTCAACTTTGACATTGCGAATCATATTCAGTTCCACCAAACTCTTTCGCAGTTCGGGGTCTTGAACGGGTTTAAGGACTTCTAAAACAGATTCAGAACTGAGGGTTGTCGGCATGTTTTAAGCAGAATGCGATCGCTGGGCGGTTTAGGTGAATTGCTCAGCAAGGAAATGTGACGTAAAAAGCGTCTTTTCGATCTTACCGCTATGGGGAGGTCTCCTCCAGGAATAAAAAACGGATTAGAAGTCAAAACAGCCTTGTTGCGACGGCTTGTGAGGAATTTCTCGCTCTGGATGCTCTGCCGCTTCAGCGAGATCAGAGGCAACTCTAGCGGCATAGGGCTTAATAATTGACCAAATCAAGGGGGACAACCATCCATGTAGCGTCATTGAGTAGGTCACACGAGTTCCGCAAAGGGTTGACTTAATTTCGTAAGTCACGCGTTCTTCAAGGCCGGGAATGGCGAGAATTCGGACTTTCAAAAGTTCGCCTGGATCAACCCGTTCAACAAAAATCCGAATCGGAAAGGGGGAGAGTCGAGTCACAGCTTCATAGATTAATCCAGGCTTAGCAACGAGTCCACGGGGCACATTGGTGCTGGACAGTAAGGGATGCCAGGATACGTCATCGAGATCAATAATCTTCTTCCACAGAACATCCACCGAGGCAGTACTAACCGCTTGATAGGTTTTGGCGAGCGATCGCTGCACGCGACGCTGCCTGCGCCGGAAGAATTTCCACGGACTATAAAACATGGCTATCCTCCTTAAAATGGGATAACAGGTGACGATCAACCGGACAAGAAGCGATACTAAGCTCAGCGATCCGAGGCTGGATATCTTCTAAAAGCTTACGTGAGAGCGATAACTTCGCAAGATTCGCAGGCGCACCTCATCAAGCCTTTAAAAATGACGTTCATCTGTTATAGCGAAAATGGCGCGTTCATAGAACTTAACGATGCTCAAATAGTTCTACACTCAATCATTCTGCTTTCTAGAGGCTCATCCTGTTTTCCGGATACCCGATAGAGGTGATTTTGATCGCCAATTCACGATAGTCTGGATAAATCTGCATTTGCGGAGTGCTGACTCTCAACTGGATTGCTAAATGGTTGCAATAGGTTGAGTAAGGTTATGTTGCCGCCGACCCAGAGCCTTTGTTGCGCTCTTTGCCACTTCATAAAACGCTATTTTCTGTTCAGGAACCGCGATATATGACTGCTTTTTCCACCTCAGAAAAAACCACGTCCCAAGCACTACCTCCGTCGGATTCTCGCGATCGTGTTAGTCATTGGCTTAAATCTTTTCAAGACAAAATTTGCCAGGGGTTAGAAGCCGTTGATGGCGCAGGCAAGTTTCAAGAAGATAGCTGGGAGCGTCCGGAAGGTGGCGGTGGGCGATCGCGAGTCATGCGCGAGGGAAATGTGTTTGAACAAGGCGGCGTTAACTTTTCGGAGGTTTGGGGAAAGGATTTACCGCCCTCGATTTTAGTGCAGCGTCCAGAAGCAAAAGGTCACAGCTTCTATGCCACCGGAACGTCGATGGTGTTGCATCCACGTAACCCCTATATTCCAACGGTTCACCTCAACTATCGTTATTTTGAAGCAGGCCCCGTATGGTGGTTTGGTGGCGGCATTGACCTGACGCCTTACTATCCGTTTGAAGAAGATGTCATCCACTTTCACCAAACCTTGAAGTCGGCGTGTGATGCTCACCATCCGGAGTACTATCCGACCTTTAAGCTATGGTGTGATGAGTATTTTTACTTGAAGCACCGCAATGAGACCCGTGGCGTCGGTGGAATTTTCTTTGACTACCAGGACACTCAAGGAATTCTCTATCCAGTCTCCTATCCAGGTTCTCAGTTAGACAGCCCTGCTGCTAATCGAAGTCAGGCAGCCGGTGCGGTGAAAGATCGGACATGGGAAGATTTGTTTGAGTTTGTGCAATCGTGCGGCAATGCCTTTTTGCCCGCTTATGTGCCGATCGCAGAACGCCGTCGAAATAGTGAATACAGCGATCGCGAGCGCAATTTCCAACTTTATCGACGCGGACGCTACGTCGAGTTCAACTTGGTTTACGATCGCGGCACAATCTTCGGGTTGCAAACCAACGGACGGACTGAATCGATTCTGATGTCCTTACCGCCTTTAGTGCGATGGGAGTATGGCTTTGAGCCACAACCTGAAAGCCCAGAAGCCCGCCTCTATGATATTTTTCTCAAGCCTCAAGATTGGGTGAACTGGTCAGCTCATTGAGCTAGAGTGTGAGCGATCGCTACGCGTATTAAAAATCAGTGCGTTCTCTGGATCCTGTTTGGTAGAACTGAAACTTTTGCATAAAGTCTGGGAAGCAAGATGTAATGTTCGCTCCCCAGACTTTTATTTTTTCAAAAAGGCTCATCTATTAGATGGCTACAAGTTGTTGTCCTCTTGGGGTCAGATCTGGTATTAGTAGCGATCGCATGGCAAGCGCGAAAGCAATTAGTACTCCTTGGCTTTCCATCTGAGCCTTTCGAGAAAATTCGCTTTCGACGCTACTTGTTTTTGGTATTGAGCTATGAGTTCTCGTTACTTAATGCTTCTATAACTCTGGTGCATCGCGCTGCAATTATCTAGAACTTATTAAGGTCATCTGAGTGCAAACATCCAAATCTTGCAAACCCGAATCAGCGATTGGCTCGTCGGACAATTTGCGTTTTCACGTCTATTGGGTTGCACGATGGTATCACTGGGCTGTTTATCAACCAATTCTTTGAATCAACCGATCTAAATTTAGTCGGGCTGTCTAGATTACTTCATTCGTATGTTTAGAACATCACGTCTAGAACATCACTGTTTGTTCTTGCTCGATTTTTGCTCCACAACCTTAGTTTTTGAACTGACAATGGTTGCTAGATCAGGACTTTGCGGAATAATAATGACCCGACGCTGATAGTTAATGAATCCATAGCTAGGCAACGAGGGATCAGAGGCTTCAGCACCAAACGCTTTAGCTGTCTGTAACCACTCGCTGCGGTACTCTGCTGAATCTAATTTGCGAAGCGCGAACGAGTTAGGGGTGTTGTTGTGTTCAACCTCTGTAGCGGCTTGCTTTGTTAAGGGCATCACGATCGCACTAATGCTCTCAGGAAGAGCTTGAGGTAACGCCATCAGCTCTTGCAAACTCTGAGCAGACCTGAGAATCTGATCAATATCAATCAAACGATTCTTTGGACTAGCTTCTCCTACAGTGCCAATTGGCTTCGCCAACCTCTGAAGGGTCGCGCCTTGCTCCAGCGAGGACGAGCTTTCAGAGGTAGCAGGATTATCCTTCCGTGGATCTGCCAAATCTTTCGGCGCCTCTCTCACCACCTCCCCTTGAAGACTGGCACTGGGTGCAATGGGCTGGAGTGCAGGAAGGAGAGCAGAGGGAGCAACCTGCGGTTGAACCTGTTTAGTGCCTGTGGACTGAGTGAAGCTCGGCGTCTGAGGTTTCTCAACGATTAAAGCCTCCGGAGGAGCAATATTCTGCTTGACGCTGGTCGCGGCTTTAGCAGGGCTTAGAGAGGCTTGCGTTTGCCGAGTGCGGCTAGAGGCAGTGGTTTTGCGTAAAGGCTGAGCGAGCGATGGACTCAGTTCGACAGATAAGCTCTCATTAGCAGAACGAATGGGAAGGATCTGCTGTAGTTTCTGCCGGGCTGTTGTTTGAGAAACCGGGACGGGTGACTGTTGTAGGGTACGCTTTGCTTTTTGAGGAGAGCTAGACGATGAAGTCGATTTTGATTGGATCGGGTTAATCTGCTCTGGCGGATTCGGGTTAGTCGATGCAGGTTTGGCTGTATTCTGGCGACGGAGTGACTCCGATATCTTTCCTGTTTTTTCTGGAAGAGAAATCGGCTGACCTTGGATTGCCTTCACCGAGAGAAAACCAACTGCCGCACTTGCACCCAGAAGTCCTACACCGACTAAACCTGTTTTGAGAGGAGCGCTAAAGTGCGATCGCGGTATTGCCTCTGGAGAGCGAGCAGAAGCTCCAGCGGTCTCAAAGTAATAGTTGAAGTAGGTTAATGGTCCTGCGCTGTGAATCTCATAAAAATCAGCATTTTCATCTGAAACTGGATCAAGCATCATCTCATCGGTTGATAAATTGTGAGAAGAGACATCTGTAGGCAAGAGATCTTCCACGATGGAAATAAATTGTTCCGTCTGTTCAACTGATTTAGTCATTGATGCAGTTCCTACTGGCTGAATATGACACGATTTAGCGCGACCGAAACGGAGATGCTTCCTCTTGAGTTTATAAAGACACTAATTTAAAAGACACTGTAAAACAGGATTACCCGGATAGGCAGCTAGGCAATTTAGGCTCACTCATTTAACTCCACAGCGAGTTTATCCAACTCCACTATGAGTCTATACAGCATTTTGCAATTTTGCCAGTTAAATCCGCAATTCTACTTAAGTAGAGCTATGCCATCGCGCTCAATTAAAGCTAGTTAAAACTAGATGAGTAGTTCTGTTGCATTTAGCAGATAATCCAGGTTTTCGAAGCCAATCTTTTGCGGGTTAGCTTCAGTAAGATATTCAGTAAGCACTAGAATTTATACCGACTCATAAAATAACTAGCCTATTATTTCTACTGAGTGTATTTGTCAACAACTCATAACTTAGCCGAGCTTCTTTCAGTAGAAGTATCGAAAATGTCCGGATATTAACTGGTGTCTCCGTATTGCATTAAGCAGGAGCAGTAATATCTTCCTAGCTGTGTTGGTGAGGACGATGCTTGTAGGGACAACGCCTCTAGACCTCTTTAAGTGAGTGGTCTTTTCTTTAGTAAGCAGTAGTGTAAGTAGTAAAAATCATGATCAAGCTTTCATCTCTATTTACTGAAACCGTTTGCCAGGTTGATTCATGTCTTACATTGATGTCGCTATGCTTCAGCTGATGACAGCAACTTACATGCTATTTCATGCTGAAAACTCTATCGCACGAAATAGATGTTGTATCATCACTAGAAAACAGGGATTTTATCTTAAGACGGCTCATTCAAATGAAATCTGAATACTGTTGAGCCAACTAACAGTGAGATAGGTAATTTTCGCTTCCCATAGCATGGCAAAAATTTTTACTTGTCATAGAACAATGCGAATCCTAATCAATGTCTGAAAAGATTGTTTTGATGTTACTTTCTTGTTTCTATATACATGTCTACTAGCATTTAACTAAACCTTAAAATCATTATCCAAAGCCTTTAGTATAGTTATCTCATGTTTCCTAGTTCGTTTAGCTAATTAATCTAATTTTGGTGTTTTTTTCGTTTTATTTCTTAGTACGGGTGCGGTTTTAGGAAGATTTCATTTTTTACGCTGCGAAACAACCAGGCTTTACTGAAAATTGCGCTATTCACTGTAATGAAAATTGCCCTAGTTCATGATTATCTAACTCAGCGAGGTGGTGCAGAGCGCGTGTTTGAGTTGCTGTGCAAGCACTTTCCTCAAGCAGACATTTTTACGTCGCTATTTGACCCAGAACACACTATTAACTTAGGCGATCGCGCGGTTCAGACGACCTTGCTACAACAAGTGCCTGGAGCGGCAAAGCATTTTAGGCTATTAGCGCCTTTTTACTATCCAGCCTTTCGCGCGTTAGACTTGCGTGATTATGATTTGATTATCAGCAGTAGTACCAGCTTTGCGAAAGCGGTGCGAAAGCGTCCGGGTGGCTATCACGTTTGCTTTTGCCACAATGTCACTCGGTTTTTGTGGGATACCCAAACCTATTTACGAGAGTATCGGGATTTCCATACGATTTACCCAGTTTTAGAAAGGATTTTTCGGGTGATGCGATCGTATGACTTAAAGTATGCGCAAGAGCCAGATCTATACATCGCAAATTCGAGTATAGTAGCGCGTCGGATTGAGAATATTTATCGCAAACGCGCAATCGTGATCAATTATCCAATCGATACGAGCAAATTTCTTTTTTCGGATCGCAAAGAAGATTACTATCTTGCGTCAACCCGAATGATTAGCTACAAACGTTTAGATGTGATTGTGGAAGCCTTTAACTGGCTCGGTTTGCCCTTATTGGTTACAGGAGATGGTCCTGAAAGCGGACGACTTAAAGCGCAAGCCTCAAAGAACGTTCAGTTTTTGGGATACGTGAGCGACGACGAACGCAAACAGTTGATGTCTAAGGCGAAAGCAGTCGTGGTTGCTGCTCTGGAAGACTATGGTTTAGTTCCTGTTGAAGCCAACGCAAGCGGAACACCAGTGATCGCGTACGGAGCAGGTGGGGTTCTCGATACCCAGATTCCAGAAGAAACGGGTGTATTTTTTAACCGACAAACACCCGAATCATTGCAAATGGCATTACTGCGATCACAGAATATCCAATGGAATTACTCAAAAATTCGCGAACATGCCATCACTCAGTTTTCAGAAGAAACATTTTTTGTAAAAGTCAATCAGGTAATGCAGCAAGTGTATCAACAGCTTGAATCAAATCTTGTAACGCTGTGAGAATTCAAAAATCACTCTAAAATCATCAAGGGTATTATGACCATTACATCCCCAGTGCTGCCTAGTTCTTCGATAGACAACGATTCTGGCTACGGTCAGATCTTTGCGATCGCGTGGAGACGAAAGTTTTGGATCGTAGGAATTCTGGTCGCCGCGCTGGGAGTAGGCGCATTTCGGACCTCCCAAGAGACGCCAACTTACGTTAGCTCGATGCAGCTTTTAGTCGAGCCAAACTATAGAGGCAAAGAAACGCAGCAGAAGGAAGATCAGTTTGCAGACTCGAATGTGGAGGTTGATACCGCCACGCAGCTCAGCTTGATGCAGAGTTCAAGCCTGCTACAAAAAGCGATGAAGCTGCTGCAAGCTGATTATGAGGATCTAGATCCTAAAGATCCGGGCAGCGTTCAAGCGTTTAAGGGATCGATTTCGATTGCTCCGGTCTCATCCGAAGCTGGTGATAAAAAGAGCAATTCGGGTGAAACGAAAATTTATGAGGTGGCCTACACCAGTGATGATCCCGCGAAGACACAAGCCGTTCTAGGGGCGTTAAAGCAAGTTTATTTGCAGTACAACCTCGCTCAGCAAAAACAGCGACTCGATCGTGGATTGTCGTTTATTAACGATCAGCTGCCTAAGATTGATGGCAAGGTGAAGCAGTCTGAGGCCGCGCTAGAGGAGTTTCGCAGGAGCCAAGAATTAATTGATCCAGAGAGCGAGGCTAAAGCCCGTGCAGACGCTTTTGCTCAATTGCAACAGCAGCAGGAGGTCAATGCGGCTCAAATTCGAGAACTGCAAACCCGCTATAACAGTGTTCAACAACAGGTTGCGCTTTCTCCTCAGCAGGCAGTCATTGCAGCACGGTTGAGCCAATCAACCCGGTATCAGGCGCTATTGAACGAGATTCAGAGATCTGAACTCGCGATCGCGCAGCAACGGCTGCGCTTCACCGATAAGACGCCGTTTGTGCAGCAGGCACTGGAGCAGCGACAGAAGCAAGTTGATTTGCTGCGCGAAGAAGTTAGTCGAGTGATTGGTAGTTCGGCGGCTTCGGCAAATCAAGATGCCTTAATGCAGGCTGGACAGTTGGGAGACCTAGATTTAACGCTGATTGGGCAGTTGGTGGATGCTCAAATTAATTTGCAAGCGGCACAAACGCGCTATTTTAGCTTGGCAAACACCCAAGAACAACTGCGATCGCAACTCAAACAATTCCCGAAACTATTGGCGCAGTATGGACGCCTACAGCCAGAAGTCGAATTAAATCGAGACACGCTAAAGCAACTGCTAAAAGCAAAACAAGATCTGGGGCTAGAGATTGCCCGGGGCGGATTTGCTTGGCAAGTTGTAGAAGAGCCTCAGCTTGGGGTCAGAACAGGTCCTAATCTGCCTAAAAATCTGATGTTGGCGGGTGTAGTAGGACTGCTTTTAGGAGGGGCGGCCGCCTTTGCTCGCGAAACGATGGATGATGCCGTTCATAACTCTGATGATCTGAAGCGACAATCCTCTCTACCTCTATTGGGCGTCATTCCAGAAGCGCTCGCTAGCGAGAAGGGAGAGCCATTGAGCTTACCGTTTCCGCGATCGCCTGAAGTGGCAACAACAGCGTCAATCAATCACGTGTTGCACTGGCAACCGATGCGCGAATCGTTAGATTTGCTGTATCAAAACATTCAGCTACTCAGTGCTGAAAATCCGCTGGAGTCATTAGTGATCACGTCAGCATTGGCAGGTGAGGGCAAATCCATGTTGGCATTAGGACTGGCGATGAGTGCGGCTCGGTTGCATCAACGAGTGTTGCTCATTGACGCGGATCTGCGTCGCCCCAGTTTACACAAGCTTCTAAATCTGCCCAACAGTCGGGGGCTGTCTAGTTTGCTCACCAGCAATGCTCCGCTTCCTCAGCAAGTCGATGCTCGCTCTTCTAGTCTGCGCAACAACATTGCTGTATTGACGGCTGGAGCCACTCCGCCCGATCCAGCAAAGCTTCTCAGTTCTCCTCGGATGAAAGAAATTATGGCAACCTTTAAGCAGACCTATGACTTAATTTTGATCGATGCGCCACCTGTGATTGGGATGGTAGATGCAGTATTGGCGGCGGGCTGTTGTGATGGTGTGGTGATGGTAGGACGGATAGGTCAAGTGACCCGCACAGAGTTAACTCAAGCGACGAATGCGTTGAGTCGTCTGAATGTAATTGGCGTAGTTGCAAATGGTGCTCATCATGTTGCGACTAGCAATGTAGCGGCTTAGTCGAATTAAACATTTTTCATTTTCAAACGAATTCTGACTTTGCGCTGTTTCCTGTGTATTTGTTGGTGGTGTATCTGACTGATGCTGTTGACCTAGACAGTTTTGATTGCCCTTTCTCAGTCGGATGTTTTATGAGTAATCGTGTTTCAGTGTTAGGTTCTTTACCTGCTCGCCCGTCCCGGTTGGCAAACCCGACCGGATGTTCCTTGGTTTGGCGGCAGCGTAAGTTAGCTGTTCGCTCGGTTCCGTTGGAGAAGCAAATTTCGTTGCCGCCGCTTGAAACCCCAGAAGGGTTGGTGGATTGTTTGCAACGATCGCCGGTTCGCTTAGTTCGGTTAGATTTACCCTTGGGTGAATCCCAGCTGCGATCGTGGGCAAATGCTTGTCATGGAGCAAAGAAGCCTGCTTATGTGCGAGTGCTGCCAACCCGCAATCTGCCGAGTGTGACGAACCCCCTGCAATGGAAGATTAAGCGCTCGTTTGACTGGCTTGCTGCTGCCTTGATTTTGCTGTTGAGCAGTCCGATAATGATGGCGATCGCGCTGCTGTTATCAGTCTCGTCTCCAGGACCAATCCTTTTTAGGCAATGGCGAGTGGGAGAGCGCGGTAAGCTGTTTCAGATCCTCAAATTTCGCACGATGGTGGTAGATGCAGAACGTCAACATCATCAGGTGATGGGCAATCAGGCGGGGTTGCACAAACTCAAGGATGATCCTCGCATTACGCCGATCGGGCGGCTGTTGCGACGCTATAGCTTGGATGAGCTACCGCAACTGCTAAATGTGTTGCGGGGAGAGATGAGTTTGGTGGGTCCGCGTCCTTGGGCGCTGTATGATGCAGTGCGAATTGCGCCAGAGTTGCAGCATCGCTTGAATGCGTTGCCGGGCATTACGGGTGCATGGCAGGTGGAGGCGCGATCGACACAGTTGGATATCAATATCGTCAATCGCAACGATTTAAACTATCTGAGCCATTGGTCGCTGGTGCAAGATTTCAAATTTTTGCTGATGACGATCCCTAAAGTGATTTCAGGATTTGGGGCGTATTGATGCATTGATAAACTCTCGCGAATAGCTTTGCTGAGCTCCGTAGGATTGCCCCGTGATTTCTTATTCTGAAGCTTCTCTAAATCACCATGCTAAATCGAACCCATTCGAGCCAATTTACGCCAACTACTCTAGACGTACCAATTTGCAGTGCTCAAACGATTTCAATTGTCTGTGCTGCCGATGATAACTACGCGATGCCACTTGCAGCGCTTGCCTACTCAGTACTTGCAAATCTCAATTTAGCTAAGCGATTGGAACTATTTGTACTGGATGGCGGAATTCGAGACTCTAGTAAACGTAAGATCCTTAAATCTATCGATCAGAGTCGTTGTCAGGTGCATTGGTTAACGCCCTCAGAAGACCTCTTGAAAGATATGGTCATTTCACGTCATATTACAATTGCTGCTTACTATAGGCTCTTGATTGCCGATCTCTTGCCGGATCATCTCGACAAGGTAATTTATCTTGACTCAGATTTAGTGGTTGATGCTGATATTGACCTCTTGTGGAACACTGATTTCCACGGGCATTGTGTGTTAGCAGTTCAGGATTTTGCTCTCCCTGATGCAGCAGTAGGGCTATTAAATTACAAGAGCTTAGGAATTTCCAGCACCAGTAAGTACTTTAATTCAGGAGTGCTGTTGATCGACCTTGAGAAATGGCGAACCGAAAGCATTGGAGCGAGAACGCTGGAGTATCTCACGAAGCATAAAGAGTTTGTTCGCTACCATGATCAAGATGGATTAAACGTTACTTTAGCGGGGCAGTGGGGAGAGCTAGATCCTCGATGGAACAGTCAAGGATATCTTCACCAGTTCAGCTCCTGGGAAGATAGCCCATTCTCAGAGACAGTGTTTAACAACCTTACAAACCAGCCCTACATTGTTCATTTCACAGCTGGGTATAAACCTTGGAATTGCCGTCATCACTCTGAGCAAGACTGGTTCTATAAATACTTAGATAAAACTGAGTGGGCAGGTTGGCGATTTCCGCTTTGGAGAGCGATTTGGCGAAAACTAATCCAAATAATGACTCAACACACCAACTGAACTTTAGAGCTACAGAACTGATCGTAGCAGTGTGATCACTTTTAGAGTATGACCCATGTCCTTGATATTTTCTAACTTACTTCGCAAGCTATTAAAACCTACGGCATTTTGGCAGAATAACTACATCATCTTACGCGAATTTAAATACTTTCCTCAACTTGCAATCTTGGCGATCGTGTTTTCGTTGCTAGCTGCGCTTCTTGAAGGGGTTGGCATCGGTCTACTGCTTTCGTTTTTGCAAAGTCTGACGACTCCTGGCACTAAAGTTGCCAAGACTGGAATGGGCGGACTGGACGCTTTGATTTTTGGAACTGATTCATCGGCTACGAGTCAGCTTTATCGAATCTCGATAGTGATTGTTTTGACCACGTGGATGCGGGCTGCCTTTAGCTACTTGTCGGCCGTGTTTGTTGAACGGACTCAGCTAAAGCTACTTGATCGTTTGCGTAAACGGATTTTTGAGCAACTTCAAGCGGTTCAACTGAGCTATTTTGCAAAAACTCGTTCGGGCGAATTGATCAACACCATTACTACTCAAACTGAGCAACTGAAATCAATTTTTGGTGGTATTGCGTACCTTCTAACTCGGATACTAGCGACGGTTACTTACTTGATCTCTATGTTTTTGATCTCGTGGCAACTCTCGCTAATCTCGTTGCTGTTGCTGAGTTTGTTATCCACTGCGTTATCAACCCTAAACAAACGGGTGCGGCAAACCGGATTTGCCGTATCAGCAGCTAGTGGTCGGTTTACGTCAATCGCGATCGAATTAATTAATGGCATTCGCACGGTTCAGGCATTTGCGACGAATGATTTTGAACGACAGCGCTATTACCGTGCCAGTGGTGAAATTGTTAGTACATCGAGCCGAGCGGTCGCGGCGATGACCTCGGTTAAACCCCTAGGAGAGGGATTTTCAACCACGATCTTAATTGGACTCATTGCGTGGGGATACACTGTTCTAGTGCCAAGCGGAGCGCTACAGGTTGGCTCCCTGCTTACGTTCTTCTTTGTCTTGTTTCGGCTAGTCCCTGTTTTGCAAGAGTTTAACAGTACAAGAGCCAATCTTAGTTTCATGAAGGGGGCAGCCGACAACGTGAAGGCGCTGCTGAGATCGGAGGACAAGGACTACTTTCAGAATGGGTCTGTTCTGTTTCCGGGGTTGAAGCGATCGATTGATCTGGTGGCAGTTGATTTTGGCTACGAACCGACTAATCTCGTGCTGCGTGACATCACCCTAAGTATTGAGCAGGGCAAGATGACGGCGCTGGTTGGAGCATCGGGCGCAGGTAAAACAACGTTAGCGGATCTGATTCCACGATTTTATGATCCCACCCAAGGTCAAATTTTGATCGATGGCGTTGATATACGGCGGTTTGAAATTACCTCACTGCGCCGTAAGTTAGCGGTTGTGAGTCAGGATACATTCATTTTCAATACCACTGTTTTCAACAATATTGCCTACGGTACGGATAATGCAACGGAAGCAGAGATCATAGAAGCAGCACGATTGGCAAATGCACTGGAATTTATTCAGGATATGCCAGAAGGATTTGATACACTGCTTGGCGATCGCGGGGTCAGATTATCGGGCGGACAACGACAGCGCCTCGCGATCGCACGTGCGCTACTCCGCAAGCCCGAAATTTTGATTCTGGATGAAGCGACCAGTGCGCTCGATTCTGTGTCGGAGCAATTGATTCAGAAGTCGCTGGAAGACTTGTCAGTGGGAAGGACGGTGATTGCGATCGCGCATCGACTGTCTACCATTGTTCGTGCCGACAAGGTTGTTGTCCTTGAGCAGGGGCATATCGTCGAACAGGGAACCTACCAGGATTTGTTGGTTCAACGCGGCAAGCTTTGGAATTATCACCAACTTCAGCACTGAGCGTGAGCAAATTAGATACTAAATGAACTGCTATGGGAAATAGAAAAAGACAAACTTAATAGAGGGCGAAGTAATTGCACTCTAGCTATTTCAAAAAGGACACTAGTTACACTAAATTACCATTGTACTCTCCATGAAACCAGCCATCAGCGTTATCACTTGTACCCATAATCCTCGTCGTCATTATCTTGACAGGGTTTTGAATGCGCTTAAAGATCAGACCTTATCGACCGAGCATTGGGAACTTTTAATTATTGATAATGCCAGCGATCGATCTCTAAATGCCGAAATTGATTTGAGTTGGCATCCTAAAGCTCGCTGTCTTCGAGAAGAGCAATTAGGTCTAACTCCTGCCCGTCTGAGAGGCATTAGAGAAGCAGAAGCGGAAATTTTGATCTTTGTCGATGATGATAATGTCTTAAATTCGGACTACCTTGAGATTGCTTTGCAAATCAGTAAAAACTTTCCTTTCGTAGGAGCTTGGGGCGGACAAACTCAAGGTGAATTTGAAGTTCCGCCCCCCGACTGGGCACAGCCTTATTTAATTCTTTTAGCAATTCGAGAATTTGATCATAACAAATGGTCAAATCTCTATAGTTACGAAACAACTCCTTGTGGAGCGGGATTGTGTGTGCGTAAGCTTGTAGCTGAAAAATACGCTGAGCTAGTCTTTCATCATCCTAAACGGCTCGAACTTGACCGAAAAGGGCAACGGCTTACTTCTGGCGGAGATAGCGATCTCGCTTTTACCGCGCACGACCTAAACTTGGGAACTGGGCTGTTTCCAGCATTGAAACTTACGCATTTGATTCCAGCGCAACGGCTCCAAGAAAGCTACTTTCTCAAGCTCATTGAGGGAGTACACTACTCCAACGCCGTACTAGATTTTCTGCGAGGTGACCCAAATTGGTCTGCTATGTCTTCTAATTCTTCATTGCGCGGAAAGCTACGCCAGTTCTATCACCTTTTCAAAAGGTATTCTAGAGAACACCGCTTCTATGAGGCAAGTCAGCGAGGAAAACTACTCGCAGTTCAAGAGATTACAGAATTCCTCGATAATCTATCCAGCACGCCACCATTGTCTCACTAGATCCTGATTCTGCTTGGAGAATTCCTATCATTTCCAATAGCAATGCTTGTTGAAGTATTTCGATGATCAAGTAATCTACTGATATCACAATTTGATGTTCTGGCATTGTGATATCAGCCTCGCGAAGAGATTTACTCCACGCTAGAGTTGATTGTTCATCAGGTTTTTACCTTTTGAACTCGCGAACTGCGGGATTGAATAAGAGTATGTGTAAAGCCTTTTTATCTAGCTCTAGACTATAGAACTATGGCTGCACTTTTCTAATTATTCGCCTTCAATTTCAATTCAGCAAGTTTTAGGAACGATAAGATACAACGAGCAGGCGAAAACAGGAACATCTCATAGGATCAGATACTACATCCTTGAATGTGACAAAGTAAGGGTTGAAGAATACTCTAAAGCTAAGTTGGTTAAACCTTGGAGAACAATTCTAATCGCTATTTGGACAAAATTCCAAAGATCTAAAATCATCGAAGTTTAAGGTTGGTTCGGAATGAGAGATATTCCATATTATGTAGAGAATCTGAAACTTAAAAGCAAGCAGTTTAGTAGGTTTAATGGTGAATTTATATGTTTGTGATTGCTTACTTAGCCAATTATAACGGAATGGCTTCGTGGTGTTGGGAAGCTGCCCATGCTCTACACGAACTCGGCCAGCCTGTCTTGCTTATCTGTGCAGAAGATATCGAACTGCCCGGAACACCTGCTGTTGATATTTTGCGCTTTAATCCTCAAGATTATTCTCAACCGAGCAGCCAGCTTTTCTCAAGGATTAGGCAGGAAGTAAGTAACCTATCTGGTCAACCCAGCAATTTTCTAAATCTTCTACACCATCATCTTCAACAACGAGGTATTCAACCCTCCGCCTATTTCTTGAACATGGCAAGTTTACAACATCCTACGATCTCGACTCCACAATATGTAGTCGGCTGGGCATATCCAACCTCACTGATGGGATACTTAGCTAAAGTGGGCACGTCTACAGGATGGAGTTTTTCAAAAGAAGCGGTTCGTACCGGACTTAGCTTCTTGGGATGGTGGCGAAAAGATTGGTCTGCTTACCGGAGCGTCACAGCTGTGTTGGCTGTTTCTCATAAGCTAGAACGCGAACTTATGGCTCAAGATATTCGCGTTCATGTAGTTCATCCTGGAACGCTTGTGCGTCCAAATCAGATCCCGACTTCTAGTACGTCGCCCTGCAAGCTTTTGATTGCGGCTGAGAATCTAGAAGATCCCCGCAAACGAGTGAAGTGGATGATTGATGCGCTCAAAGCCGAGAGTCAACCTAACTTTAAGCTTACTCTGGCAGGTGCTGCCAGTGATGCTTTTCAACATTGGGTCTGTAGCAATGATTTCCCAGCAGAGTTTATCGGGCGCGTTCCTCGTGACCAACTTCAAGACGTGATGGCTGAACAGGATGTCTTTTTGTTTGGATCGCGTCTGGATGATTGGGGCTATGTTCTAGTTGAAGCAATGGGTCAGGGATTGAGCATTGTTGCACCCAACCTCTCTCCCTTTGATGAGATTGTCGGTGATGCAGGGATGCTTTACTCCTTGAGTTCCAGCCAAGAGTTTAGACAGAAAGTGCATGAACTGAGCCGAAGTAATTCATTGGCTCAACGGCAGGCAGCTTGGAGTCGTGCGAATCGTTTATTCTCAAGACCCGCGTTTGGGCAAAGCCTTTTGACTGCATTCTCTGAAACTAATCCATCGGGCGCTAAATGTCCTGTTGAAACTTGCTAATCTTTATGAAAGTCTCCGTCATTATCTCGAACTACAACTATGCTCGATACCTGCCCGATGCGATCTCATCGGTGCTGGCCCAAACCTATGCCAACATCGAGCTGGTAATTGTCGATGATGGCTCGACCGATGACAGCCGCACAGTGATCACTGACTACCAACAGAAAGCACCCGACATCATCAAAGCGATTTTTCAAGAAAACCAAGGACAGGGAGCCGCATTCAATACCGCGTTTGCAGCCTCGACCGGAGACGTTATCGCATTTCTCGATGCTGATGATGTGTGGAAGCCCCACAAACTACAACGAATTGTGGATAAGTTTAATAGCGCCGCTAACATTGCTGGCGTCATGCATCCGTTAAATCTAATTGACGCGGATGACAACGTAATTGATGACCTCAGTAATGAGTGGCTCCCCAATGGAGATTTAGCCAACATTGTTCTCGACACCGGACATGCGTGGAACTACCCGCCCACATCTGGACTCGCGTATCGGCGCAGTGCATTAGCAAAAGTACTGCCGATGGATGCGGTGAAATGGCGGCTCTGTGCCGATGGCTGTTTGGTCTACTGCACAGCCTTTCTCGGATCAATTGAAGGGATACATGAAGTGCTGGCGAGCTACCGGATTCATGGGTCTAACAATCATGCCGATGATTCGGTTTCGCTCGAGAAGCAACTGCGATCGCTCAGCGGCATCGAAATGACCAATCGCTACCTCAACGACTTCTTAGACAACATCAGTTATCCGGTTCGGGTCGATTTAGCGCGTAATCTTCAATATCGGCGATCGCGCTACTACTTGAAAAAGCAGTGGAATTTGAGTGAAGCCGTGGCGATTTCAAATCTGATTCTAAGCTGGCGCTTCTACAACTGGCGCGAACGAGTGAATTACCTCGCTCGATTTTGGGCGAAGAGTGCAGGATTCCTGATCGGCTCATGAGATGGAGAAAACGAACCCATGCAACTGTCAATCTGTATTACAACCCGAAACCGACCCCAGGAACTGAATGCCTGTCTAGAAGCCCTATGGAATTCCACCGTTCAACCCTGCTCGGTCATTGTCTCTGATGATTCTTCTGACCCCGAACGCCAACAGCAAACAGAGCAAGTTGTAAAACGCTATCCAAGCACAAGGTACATTACAGGTCCCCGCACAGGCGTTTGTGGAAATCGCAACAATGCCGTGAATGCGGTAACCGAGGGAGATTTGGTTGCGTTTGTTGATGATGATATTTGCGTGGAACCCGATTTTATTGCACGAGCGTTAGAGCAGTATGCCCAATTGCCCAGTCAAGAGCGCGATTGTACGATCTTAACGGGCATCAGCCGAGACTTAGATGGTCAAGCTCTTTTACCTGGAAAGCTATCTTTTCGAGGATATTTCTATCCAACAGATGCACCCGAAAGCGTGGTGATTCATGCAGCAGTGTTTCCCCGTACTTTTTTTGATCAAGAACAATGGGATGAGAATATTTTCTTTGGGTATGAAGATGCCGAACTGTGTCTACGAGCATTAAAGCGGGGATATCGCATCCTTAGTGTTCCCGAACTACAAGTGAGAAACATTTGCTTTCTCAAAGGCACTCTTGCTTCGCCAAGTATCGGAAATCTAACCGATTACGAAATTTATATTGAAGCCGCTCGGCTGTACGTTGGCATCAAGCGCTACAAACATCTATTCCCGAATGTATCAAAACTGCTGCTATTTATCAGCGTCTACTTTGTTCACTTGACCTTGTACTTATTGAAACGTCGATCTCTAAATGGGTTACCCGAAATCATCAAGCGATCGCGAATTGAACGATTATGGCAACGATCACAATGGTTGAGAGCGACCTAAAGTTGGTTTCCATCGATAACCTGATATCGGTAACAGTCTGAGTAGAGCTATGAAAAACGTTGAATTCGACCCAACTTGGTCTGACACCTGGAAGTATAGCTACAAATTTGATTTGGTGGAGGTGTACGGTAGCGATGCCCATCGAGGTCACACCTATGCCTACCAAAATCGACTCAAACAAACCCTAGCATTAGTCCAAAAGGTGGCAAAACCAGGTGCAAAAGTGTTAGACGTTGCAGCTGCACAGGGAAACTTCAGTCTGTTGCTTGCTGAAGCAGGATACAATGTCACCTGGAATGATTTGCGAGATGATCTGGCGGGATACGTTCAACTCAAACATGAGTATGGAACCTTGCACTTCGCGGCAGGTGATGTCTTCACACTGGGCTTCGATCACTGCTTTGATGTGGTTCTAATTGCCGAAATTATTGAACATGTTGCTCACCCAGATGACTTTTTGCGAAGGATCGCTCAATTAGTCAAACCTGGTGGTCACATTGTGATGACAACGCCCAACGGCGAGTACTTCCGCAATAAGCTCCCTAAATTCTCAGAGTGCGCTGATCCCTCTGTATTTGAAGCTGTGCAGTTTGCGCCCGATGCAGATGGACACATTTTTCTGCTGCATTTAGATGAAGTAGATCAACTGGCAAACCTGGCTGGCTTACAAGTTGCTGAAATTGAAGTATTCAATAACCCACTCACCCACGGTCATCTGAAATTAGAGTATTTGCTGAAACGACTACCGCAAAAGTGGGTTGAGCAACTTGAGCAACTGACAAATTCTCTTCCCTGGCTATTTCGTCGAAAGATTACAACAGGCATGGCAACGTTATTGGTTCGCCCAACTTGAGATTTGAGCAATGATTATTAGCGTCATCATCCCCAGCTATCGCCGCCCGAATGATTTAAATCGCTGCCTCAATGCCTTGAAGCAGCAAATTCGTCCTGTTGATGAAGTGATTGTGGTGGTGCGTGATACAGATGCCCCAACCTGGAGATGGTTAGAGTCGTTTGACACAGGTTTGTTGAACCTGCGCTCTGTCACGGTCAGTGTTCCCGGCGTAATTGCCGCTATGAATGCTGGCTTAGACAACGCTACGGGTGACATTATTGCATTCACCGATGATGACGCTGCGCCCCACACCGATTGGCTAGCGCGGATTGAGGCGCACTATCTCGCTGATCCCTCTGTTGGTGGTGTCGGCGGTCGAGATTGGGTCTATCACGGCACGCGGCTTGAAGGCGGTTCCGCTCAGACGGTGGGACAAGTGCAGTGGTTTGGTCGGGTGATTGGCAATCATCATATTGGCGTGGGCGGCGATCGCGAAGTGGACGTTCTCAAAGGCGTGAACATGAGTTTTCGCAAGAGCGCCATTAACGCTCTGGCCACTTCCGCAGGAAGCACAAGTCTACACTTTGACGATCGCCTCAAAGGAACAGGCGCACAAGTGCATTTTGAAATTGCCTTTAGTTTGGCAGTCAAGCGACGCGGCTGGAAACTGATTTATGATCCAGCCGTTGCCGTCGATCACTATCCAGCGCATCGTTTTGACGAAGATCAACGCGCTCACTTTAATGCCTTGGCATGGTCTAATCAAGCGCATAACGAAGTGGTCGTAGTGCTTGATCATCTGTCGGTTCTGCAACGACTCGTTTACTGGCTGTGGATGACCTTGGTCGGAACACGCGACAATCGAGGGATCGTGCAGTTAGTGCGATTTCTGCCTCAAGAAAAGCAGTTGGCGGTTCAGAAATGGCTGGCATCGCATCGGGGGCGCTCGCAAGGTTGGCAAACGTGGAGACACAAAACGCCGCGACCACACGTGACTACCAAATTTGGAGAAGATGAGCAATCGTGCAGTACTGATTGAGCGTTTCTAACTTTGGCTCAACGTTTGGACTCCTTAAAACAGCAGTGAGAGGTGATGATGAAAATTTGTATTGTTACGCACAAGGTAATCCACACGGATGGACAAGGGCGCGTAAATTACGAACTGGTTCGTTATCTGCTTCAGCAAGGTCACTGCGTTACGTTGATTGCGACCGACGTTGATTTAGAATTAGCGGCTAAACCAAATCTCGTTTGGAATCGTGTTCCGATTCCAGCTTGGGTTCCCAGTGCATTGCTGCAAAATCAGGTCTTTGCGCTGAAGGCTCGTTATATTCTGAATCAACATGCCAACGAGTTCGATATTGTTCACCTCAACGGTTGTATTACGTACTATTCAGCTGATGTCAATTCGAGCCATTTCGTTCATTCCAATTGGTTGAAGTGCGCTTATCATCCTGCACAGCTTTCAAACGGGCTGTCTAGCGCCTATCAATGGCTGTATACCGCAATCAATGCAGTTTGGGAACAACGATCCTATGCCCGATCGCAGGTGGTGATCGCGGTGTCTGACTTTGTGAAACAGTCGTTAGTCGAGGATGCTAAAATTTCTGCCGCTAAAATCTCGGTGATTCCCAATGGCGTTGATCCGAACGAATTTCGTCCTCTGCAAACCGGAGAAGAGAATCGGTTGCGACGTGAACTGAATCTGTCTGATGCTGCATTTTTAATCTTTTTTGCAGGAGATATCAAGCTTAATCGCAAGAATCTGGACTTGGTACTGCGATCGCTGCCTCACCTCGATCCTAATCTTCATCTCGTTGTGGCTGGAGTCACAGAAGGAAGCCCATATCCAGCTATGGCGCAAGCGTTGCAACTCTGCGATCGCGTCCACTTTCTAGGCTACCGAACTGATATTCCGGTTCTCTTGCGCGGAGCCGATGCATTCGCGTTTCCTTCGCATTATGATCCCTTCTCGCTTGCTGTTGTCGAAGCGCTTGCCAGTGGCATTCCCGTGATCACTGCCCCCTCTGTTGGAGCCTCTACGCTCATTTGTTCCGGAGAGAACGGATTTGTGTTGAAGAGCAGTAATGACCTTGATGGAATGATCGCAATCTTGAATCGGTTAGAGCGCGATCGCGCCGTTGCTAAATCGATCGGCAGTGCTGGACGGGTCACAGCAACTCGCTTAAGCTGGGAGGCAATGGCATCTTGTTATGAAGCGGTCTACAAAGAATTGATCAATCAGCGTGGCGAGGTTTTTGCTGATTCAGTCGGCACATCGCGCAGCAGAACCATCTAGGGTTGTGCGATCGCTCGGTTGCGCTACCCCAAACTAACCACTACCATGACGACCAACCCCTCTATATCTGCTCAAAAAAGCCCCTTTGCCGGACTGCAACCGGCCTCAGCATGGATTGCAATTTTTGCGCTAACTCTCTTTACTATCGCATGTATTGCAGCAGGGGCAGGAAAGATCCTCAACATTGCGTTTCCCGCCGCTTCATTGGCAGTTGGTGTCTTTCTCTATTACCGCGCCCCCCTTCTATACGTCGGTTTCAATTGGTGGCTATGGTTTCTGGTTGCGTTTATCAGACGGGTATCAGATTATCGCAGCAGTTTCACAGATCCAAGTCCCATGCTGCTAGCTCCCTACTTAGTCAGTTTGGTGAGCATAATCACGCTCTGGAAAAAACTTCCTAGCAGCGGTCGTCAAGGAGGCTTACCTTTCGTCTTGGCTGTAGTAGGCGTTATCTACGGTCTCGGCATTGGACTGATTGAAAAGTCTCCATTTATCGTTGCCAGAAGCCTCTTAGACTGGCTTTCTCCTTTATCGTTTGGCTTCTATCTTTTTGCCAATTGGCGAGAGTACCCCAGCTACCGCAACAATGTCCAACGTATTTTTGCGTGGGGCGTACTGATAATGGGAATTTACGGTGTATACCAATTTATGTCATTGCCTGATTGGGATCGCAAATGGCTGATTGAGTCGAACTTCGTTTCTGCCTCTGGAGACCCTGATCAAGAGGCTCCCCGCATCTGGAGCACCATGCAAGCTGGGGAACCGTTTGCGGCAATTATGGCAGGTGCCTTACTGTTGCTCCTCACCATGAAAGGACCTTTAGTGCTTCCTGCTTCCGTAGCAGGCTATATGTCTTTTTTGCTAGCGCTGGTTCGCGCTGGTTGGCTAGGCTGGTTAGCTGGATTGCTAGCGCTAGTTGGTTCTGCGAAAGCGAAGCTTCAGATGCGTTTAGTTGCCATCGTCCTGATTATGGGTCTTTGCGTCGTTCCCTTGGCAACAATGGAACCTTTTGCAGATCGCATCAATGCTCGGTTAACTACTCTTTCAGATGTGAAAGAAGATGATAGCGCTGCGGGCAGACAAGATAACTTCAAAAATTCCATTGGCAAGGCGCTTACTACCGTGGTTGGAGAAGGCATTGGTGGCGGAAGTTTAGATAACACGATCTTAGCTATGTTCTTTTACTTGGGTTGGTTAGGAACGCTACCCTACTTTGGTGGACTACTTCTACTCGTTTTCAAACTGTTTCTTGGCTCTAATGCTAATAGCTTTGATCCCTTTACAGGTGCAGCTCGTGCGATTGTTGTAAGCAGTCTAGTGCGGATACCGGTCAATGGTCCAAATACAGGAGTCAGCGGAGTAATGCTTTGGGGCTTTTTGGCAATGGGCCTAGCGGCCGATAAATACTATCAGCACCAACGGCTGAAAGATTCTGATCAATCTTGAGATAAATTCTGTAAGTTCTAGTCCGGAAAAGCAGGACAGCTCCAAGTTCTATGTCTTTTCAGTCATAAGCATTTTTGCTGCTTTTCCACTTAATTTCTATTTTGCCTATAGGCCTACTTAAGCCTACCAGCAGACCCAATATCATTGTGGTATCAAGATATATACAAAAACTTCCTGATCGCATCGCCAATCCAAGAACTAGGAATGGAAACCACAGCTAAAATGATGCCTCTTTGTATAAGAACATGTGAGCATTCATTGATCGAAATTAAAGTCTTGATTCTCTCTTTACCAGAAGTTGGTAACTAGTCCCTGAGGATGTATTACGGAAAGATATAGTTAATGAGCAATCAGAAAACGATCGGATTTCTCTTAAAGCGAGTCGACTGCAATGATGGCGTCTCTTCGCATTGTGAGACGCTCATAAACGGTCTTAAAAAAGCTGGATGGAATGTGGTGCTCATCACAGGTCCTGTGTCTTACGACCATAATTCCATTCGTCGCTTCAAAGCGCTCCAAGACATTGCTGAAGAATGGATAATCTTCGAGCATCTGAATCCTCTTTTTCCAAGTATCGATTGTTTACGGCGTCTCAAGTCTGTAGTGAGTCGGCATGGCATTTCTCTATTTCACGCGCATGGCTACTCTATGCTAGTTCTTGCGCGAATTCTTAAAATAATAACTGGCATAGGTTGTGTAGCAACTTATCATCCCTCTATTCATGGGGACGATCCAAAGGCATTGAAGGCAGAAACTCTAAACTCCAAAACACAACGCTACAAGCTGTTTCTAAGACTTTTTTCCCCGGAGGAGTTCATCAGCTATTCGTCTGAAATTACCAGCTTTTTACGCCAAGATTTAGGCTTCCCTGAAACTAGAATTCGTAGAATTTTTCATGGAATTGACACAGACTATTTCCGGGTTCCCAACTCTGATGAACGTCAGGCTGCTCGGCAAAAGTTTGGATTTGCTCCATCTGATAAAGTTTGCGTTCTTGTCGGTAGACTTAGCTGGAATAAAGGGCACGATGTGCTGATTGAAGCGGCGAGGCATCTAAGAGAAAAATCCCCACACATCAATTTGAAATGCTTGTTCGTGGGGTCAGGATCTGAAGAGAAACAGATTAAAGAGTATGCTTTCACGAGTGTAGAAGACGCAGAGCGTTTCAAATTCTTGGGCTACGTCGATCATCTTCGAGAAGCCTACTGGGCTGCCGATGTTTTCACATTACCCAGTCGATCAGAAGGGTTCGCATTGGCTGTTGCGGAAGCAATGTGCTGCGGTGCAGTTCCTATCCGAACACCAGCCGGAGGCGCTAAAGATCAAATTGACGAGGGATTAAATGGCTTTGTGGTGCCATTTGATGATTCTGAAGCACTATCAGATCGATTACAACTTCTGCTGGATCAAGACCAACTTCGATCGCAGATGTCAGAAGCTGCTCGCAATACAGCTCAACAGAAGTTTTCAGTCACAAAGATGGTTCAAGACACAGTCAAGCTTTACAAAGAAGTGCAGCTTGGCATTTCAGAAGATCTCATCGTTGTAGAACGGCATTAGAAAGGAAATTAGAATGAGAATTGCTTGGTTTGGCGGAGTACACGGAACAAGTGGCGTAGGCAGTATCGCAGTCATGTTGATGCAGGCAGTACTCCATTCAGGGGTTCAGATAGACTGCTATGGCATTGACGAGGGGGAACCTGAGTGGGCAAAACAGTATCCAAATCTGAAATTTGTTTCAACGCCGACTCGCTGGCAGTGGGGGAAGTGGTACAGCAATAGTTCATTCAAAGCTTTTCTCTCAGGCACAATCTCTCGTACTCGTGCCTACCAGCGCTTATGCGATTTGTTGATCGATCGCCACGCTGAGCATCCTTATGATTGCATTGTTCAAATCTCTCAAACAGAGCTCTTTAAGCTAGGTCAAAATCGCCATCGTCTCCCGCCGATTGTGATTTATCCCTGCGTTCATGCGGCTGGCGAACTGCGCTGGCATCGATTAGAGAGCGCTTATGCTCTGCAATCAGAGAACTTCTGGATGCACTACATCACTCGCGTTATGTTGACCTATCGAGCTTGGGTTCAAAAGCGCGAATTGCGGAAACCCAGTTTGATCATCGGCATGAGCCAGCGATTCAATGATTTAGTTGCACATGATTATGGCGTTGAACCTGAACGCCAAGCTGTGCTTTATCAATCTGCCCGTCCTCAGCCCTTAGCAGAGGTTCAGGCATCTGACGCGGCGGCAGCAAGTCGAAGCGTCACCAAGCTGCTATTTGTGGCTCGAATCAGTGTTCGCAAAGGGCTCCAGTACATCATTGAACTCAGCAAGCGGTTAGATGATTTAGCAGGACAGGTTGAAATTGAGGTGATTGGAGACAAGACACAGTGGTCAGACTATCGTGAACACCTAAAAGACCTCAATCCCAAGGTGGCGACCTATCGAGGTGGGATGAATTACCATGATGTTTCTAAAGCATATAACTCGGCTGACATCTTGCTGCTGCCGAGTCTCTATGAGCCGGGTGGAATTGTTGTTGGTGAGGCTTTAAGCCAAGGACTGTGTGTTGTGGTAAGTGATGCGATCGGCTCTGCTGAAGTGGTCGAGGGAGAGTGTCGCCGCGAGTTTCCGGCGGGCGACATGGATCAATTTGAGCAGCAGGTTCGGGAACTGATTGCAGATCTCAAACTTCACCGTCAAGAACTACGTCAGCAAGCGAGAGAACAAGCCGCTCGACACTTTGCTCCCGAAAAAATTTCTGCTGACTTTATTAAATTGTTAGAGCAGATTGTTCCAAATCAAGGAAAGATTGCACCTGCTTCCCTAGACCCTAAACCAAATTCTCTAGCTGCTCAACCAGAACAAGTTTCGCCTATCTGATCGAGTGATCGCTGAATGTTTTTTAGCAGCATTATCTTAAGCGTTGCACAATGCATTCACCACGATGCAGTATTCAATTTTCAGAACAATGACAGTCCAAATTGAAGATTGAAGTAACGGAGTCATTCTATTATTCACTCGCCTTATGAACATTCTGCAAAAGGAACAAATTGAGATCGAATTTTGGAAAAACTCTCCGGTCGAGAGCCCAAAATCTGAGGCAGTAGAAAATTTAGTCAGCAAATTCTGCGAGGCTAAGATTTTTTTAGAGAAGCTTGACTACCATCAACATCACTTCAGAACAGCGCAACGCATTCTTGAGATTGGTGCCGGGCAAGGCTGGGCTTCCTGTTTTCTGAAACGGAAATTTCCAGAAAAGTATGTGATTGCTTCTGATATTAGTCAATATGCGATCGCATCTGCGAGCAAATGGGAATACGTTCTCAAAACCACTTTAGATGAAAAGCTACAGTGTCGTGCCTATGACATTCCTCTAGCTGACGAAAGCATTGATCTCATCTTTTGTTTTGAGTCAGCGCATCATTTTGTTAAATATCGAAAAACGTTAGAAGAAGTGCATCGAGTCCTGAAAAAGGGAGGAGTGTGTTTATATCTACACGAACCTGCCTGTAAGCAATATCTTTACAAGCTTGCTTATGCACGAGTTAACAGAAAAAGACCAGAGGTTCCTGAAGATGTACTAATCTATGACAAAATTCAACAGCTAGCAGAACAAGCAGGGCTTGAGACTCAGATACGTTTTGATCCCAGCACTCTCAATCGAGGAGCGGTAGAAACAATTTACTATTTTTTGCTGCAAAAACTCCCTCCCCTCCGCTCTTCACTTCCCTGTAGCGTCGATTTTCTGTTTAAGAAAATTTGATATTGCTTTTGACCAAAAGGCTTGATGTTGCTGCTCAAAATGGAGAAGCCAAGTACCAAAAATCAACAGTTTTTGAAATAGATGTGGCTACGATTCGATAGCAACTGACAGAGTGCTCTACCAACTCAACTTTTGTCAGTTAAAACGGCTACCATTTCATGAACTACCCCGTTAATACATCACCTGCTGACATCCTATGTGTGGGCATGGGCTGGTTTCCTAAGACTCCCGGTGGACTCAATCGTTATCTCTACGAACTGTCTCACCACCTTTCTAAGCAAAACGATCGCATCGAACTGTGTGGTGTTGGCCTACCCGATGCAACGGATTCGTCGATCGCGTTCACCAATTTGGCTACACCACACTCATCCTTACCTCAGCGTCTTTGGTCGAGCCAGGCACGCTTCAGCCAACGGCAGATGCAAACGCCACATGCTATCAATTTGCACTTTGTGCTCTATAGCTTGCCGCTGCTCAACCAGCTTCCTAAAGATGTTCCGGTCACATTCACCTTTCATGGGCCTTGGGCAATGGAGAGTAAGCAGGAAGGCTTTGGGCGCTGCAACATTGCCTTGAAACAATGGATGGAACATCAGGTGTTTCAACGCTGCGATCGCTTCATTGTTCTCAGCAAAGCCTTTGGTCAAATCTTGCACGAGATGCATCGCGTTCCCTGGGAGCGGATTCATGTGATTCCAGGTGGCGTCGATTTACAGTGCTTTCAAGCAAACCTATCGCGCCAAGCTGCTCGCGAACAGCTTGGGTTTCCGTGCGATCGCACGATTCTATTTACTCCGCGTCGGTTAGCTCATCGAATGGGCATCGACAATTTGCTGACGGCACTAGTCGAGGTCAAACAGCACGTTCCCGATGTTTGGCTAGCGATCGCAGGCAAGGGCAAGATCAAACCTCAGCTAGAGCAGCAAATTGACCAGCTTGGGCTGAGGGATCATGTCAAACTCCTCGGCTATGTTCCAGATGAACAACTACCCATCGCCTATCAAGCCGCCGATCTAACAGTTGTTCCAAGCCAGAGTCTCGAAGGGTTTGGGCTAATTCTCCTAGAATCGCTCGCGAGTGGAACGCCCGTACTTTGCACTCCTGTAGGGGGAATGCCCGAAGTGATGACTCCGTTTGCTCCAGAGTTGGTCACTGAGACAACAAGCACTGACGCGATCGCGGCTCGATTGGTTGACCTACTAACCGGGACAATTCAATTACCTTCCCGTGTGGCTTGTCACGAGTATGTTCGCCAAAAATTCGATTGGCGCGCGATCGCACCTCAAGTTCGACAAGTGATCTTGAGCTAACGCTATAAATCTCCATGAAGATTCTGTTTTTAGATCTAAAGCTGTTTTTAGATCTAAAACTGTTTTTAGATCTAAAACTGTTTCTACAGCGATTTTCAGGTTAGTAAGCCACAGGGAAGCACTGAACAATAACTTCTTAGTTCCACTCATGTAGCTTATCCAAGCGGCAACCGCTGTAGATCTAATCTGTTTCTAGATCTAATCTGATTTTAGATCTAACATGATAAGAAGGATCTGGACTGAGCGGCTCGGGTGGCTCAGCAGAAATTACTTGGCTCTGGGGCAGAATGCCCCATCAGATGCAGCATAACTCAACAACCCTTACTTTCAGCGGTGTACCGATCCCATTTACAACTAAGCTATCTACACAGTAGATAGCTGTTGCGACAACTCAGTTTCAAAAGTAAAAACGCTAGGAGATCCCTACAAATAAAATCTAGATAAATGAAAAGCACTACGCTTAATGCAACTCCATAGTATGCTGTTGCTGCGTTCATTACGCTGAATCTGTAATTAGTTTTTCAACTCTAAAGCAATAGATCTGACAGCGGAAAGTAGTGCAGTATAAATAGTTCTATGTATACTAGTAGGTGGGTGCTTTCTCTACTGTGTACAATTCAGATCCTAGTGCCTTTAGATGTCTAGATTATCGATCAGACTTCTACTTGTCAGAGGGGCTGTTGTCGCAAAGTTAGCACTCAGAGACGCGAGTGACACGAGTTATATCTGTTATACAGTTTGATGGCTAACTTGAAGCAACCTTGTCCTGCACTTGTCAGAACCAGTCAACAAACCTCAGATTCTAGTCATGAACTCAGCAAGCGGTAACACGGAAACTCCATTCCAACGATTCAGCCCCTACTGGCAGCCGAAAATCAGCAATCGAGTCAGAAGGCTGCTCGGATGTGTGAGTAATGATCCGGTTCGCATTGCTGGACGGATGGTCAAACTACGCCATCATTGGTTGACCTACCACGATCTCTATCATTTTGAAGTTTCGCGCCTAGACAGAATTGAAATTGCTAACGAGAAAGTTAGCGGTATTCATGGTTTTAATTCCTATACCTTTCATGAGAAACCAATTGAACTAGAGTACGATGGTGCGCTTGATGAAGCTCGTGTTGCCGTTCATGAGTGGCTAACGCGTACGTCGCTTTACAACACTTGGAAGCTGATACGATGGTGCACTTGGTTGATTCCTCAGGGTATTAACCCACTCACTCTAATCATCCGTCACTTTAAAAGTCTTCAGGCGTATGAAGCCTCAAATCAATCGAAAGTCGATACCTATTTTCAGCTTTGCGTCATTGAGGAAGGGAATCTAGATTCTAGGGACAAGAAGATTTCGCGCCCGTCTTGGGTGTTTGATCGGCGTCCCGAAGTGATTTTGCTGTTGTGTAGTGCTCGCACGACGCTTAACCTAGAAACGATCGAGGAAATCAGAACGATCGTCAAGGAACCACTGAACTGGGATTTATTGCTTGACCTTGTCGAGCGTCATGAGGTCTCCTCGTTGGTCTACCAGTCCCTCAATGCAGTTTGTTCAGAAGCCGTTCCTGCTGACATTCTTAGTTCATTGCGCCGTACGGCAACAGCTTACGCGCTACGGAACATCGCATTGACCCAACAACTGTTTAAAGCCCTATCCCTTTTAGAGTCCCATCAAATTCTGGCGCTGCCTTACAAGGGAGCAGTTTTAGCAGCAAATTTATACAAAGGTTTGGGGTTACGACAGTTTGGGGATCTCGACATTTTGGTGCATGAAAAAGACTTCGATCGCGCGATCGCGCTCCTAATCGAACAGGAAGGATATGCAGTAGACGAGCGGGGCTGGCGCTATCTCAGCGATGCAAGAGAGGCAGCTTATGTTAATTCATCGGGAGAGCTTCCACTCAACAATGGTATTGCAATGATTGATTTGCACCATAAACTGTTGCCTCAACATTTTTTGTCTACCCAAGCCACCTTTGAAGAACTGTGGGAGCGTCGGCAACTGATTGCGGTGCAGGGTCAAACTGTGCCTAGTTTGGGTCAAGAAGACTTGTTGCTATATCTCTGTATGCATGGTGCCAAAGAATGCTGGAAGCGTCTGAAATGGGTGTGTGATGTGGCAGAGTGTGTGCGATCTTATCCTCAAATGGATTGGGACGTTGTAATGGCACAAGCCGCGCACCTTGGAGCAACGCAAATTCTTCTAACTGGGTTGTGTTTAGCGAATAGCTTGTTGGACGTAGAGCTGCCCGAATTGATTGCACACACCATACGGTCGAATCGAAAAGTTCGAGCGATCGCTCAACAAGCAGGTGAACAGATCTTAGACTTCTCTGGCAAAGTAGACAGGCTTCCGATTCTACAAGACTTTCTCTTTCAGCTCAAAACTCTAGAAAAATCTCAAGACAAAGTGCAGCACTGGCGCTGGCATCTTGGTCGCATTGCTGAACCTAATACAAACGACCAGACATTTTTGCCACTCCCGCATTTTCTGTATTTCCTCTATCCTCTGATTCGTCCGATTCGCCTTCTGTTGAAGTAGAGCAATCTGACGCTGAGAGCAGACAGAATGGCTGGTAGAAATGCACCGAGAGATTACCTAAACTTGTGTGAAGAATCTGTAAAGTAGCGTTGAATATCCGGATTAGAAGGGTTTGGAGAGAACGTACTAATGGGTCAACCTAAGTAATGAGTCGAGTTAAGTAATGGATCGAGCTAAGTAATGGGTTAAGTCAGCTAGTGCATTGAGTCAGGTTGTAATGGCAACTTTAGTTATGGATGTAGCATTTTGATCATAACAACAAGTTGGTTAGAGAGATTGGATCATAAATGGCAGGCTTGGAGACGGCTGCCTTGGCAAGAACGCTCGCTCTTTCTACAGGCGCTAGTTCTGTTTCCAATGATCGCACTTGCCCTTAAGCTATGGGGATTGCAACGAGTTCAAACTCACCTAGCTAAGCAGTTTCATGATGCTGCTCCGGTGCATTCTGAATTGTTCCACTGCATTGCCCAAACCATTTATCTGGTCAGTCGTGCAGGCTACTACACTCCGCGTTGGGCAAACTGCCTCAAGCGCTCGTTGATTCTGTGGTACTTATTGCATCGTCAAGGCATTGAGACTGACCTTCGTATTGGTGTTCGTAGATGTAACGGTGAGTTTCAAGCTCATGCTTGGGTGGAATATCAGGGCAGTGTTTTGAATGATGTTCCGGATGTTCATGAGCTCTATGCTGCGTTTGAAGAACCGATCAGCTTTAAACGTTTGATTCCGGATAGGAATGAATATCCGAAGCAGATGATTCTTTAGTTGCTCAGAAAACTTTTATTAATAGGAAAAACAATGCAGCAACCAACTCAACTTAAAATCGATGAAGTGTTTCTGAATCACCAGCGTTTTCAGATTCATGATGATGTGCTGTATCGCCAAGTTGAACACGAAGCGATCCTACTGCACATTCCCAACGGAGCGTATTACAGTCTGAATGAAACCAGTATTACGTTCTGGGAAGCCCTGCAAGCTCAGCAACCCCTTGCAGTTGCAGTTGATCAGATTTTGGCAGAATACGACATTGAGCGATCGCAGGTATTGCAAGATTTGCAGATATTTTTGCAAGACCTAATGGCATTCGGTCTGATTGCTGAAGCAGATCAGGTGCGGTCATGAACGACGGTTTTGATCCCCTTACAAATCCCCTGTGAAAGATGAGTGGAATTTTAGCGGCGTGGAATAGCCAGCAGCAAACTCCTTGGCAGACCATGCTGGATGATCTCACCATATTGGGCACTGATGGTAAAGGGGATTGGCACGATCGCCAAGCCCAGATCAGTTTAGGGCGCACTCAGTTTTTCAACACGCCCGAATCTTGCTTAGAAACTCCCGTGGTTGAAGCAGAAGGCTGTGTGCTGGTGTGGGATGGGCGACTGGACGATCGCGCGGCGATATTAGCAGGACGTTCTCTCGTGACCGATGCCCAACTGATCCTTGAGAGCTACCGCCGCTGGGGTGAAGAGTTTCAGCGCTATCTGATTGGTGAGTTTGTATTCATTCTATGGGATACCGTTCAAGACGTGCTGATTGCCGGATGTGACAAGGTAGGAGGACGCACTATCTGTTACTACTGGGATGGCCAAACGTTGTTACTATCATCGCGATCGCTGAGCTTGCTTCACCATCCCTGCGTCAGTTCACAACTCGATGACCTCTACCTTGCCCATACCCTGTGCGATTTGCAAGCACATCCTCCGGAGATTACGCCGTTTGCTGACATTAAACGATTGTTGCCAGGAGCAGCGCTTGTGGTCAAACGAGGACACTTGCAGCATCGGCGCATTGCTCGGTTGGAACCACTCGACCGGGATTTATCGCCTAAATTTGCTGAACAGCACTACGAGCAGTTTTGGCACTTACTAAATTGTGCCGTCCGCGATCGCCTCCGCAATTGCCGTTCCGTTTGCACCACTTTGAGCGGTGGATTAGATTCGACAACGATCGCCGTTTCGCTCTTAAATCAGCTACCAGCGATCGATGCGTTTTCAGCCATCACCACCGTATTTCCAGAGTTTGATGAGCGGCAATCTATCCAGTCTTTTTTGCAACGATATCCCCAAATCCATTGGCACGCTGTTAACTGCGATGATGCTTGGACATTTAGCGATCCTTGGGACACCGTTCCATTTTTAGACGATCCGCTCATGATGTGTAATAGCGCGATGCAACTGCGGTTAATGAAGCAGATGCAGCAGAATGGATTTGGACTCATGTTTACTGGCGATTGGGGAGATGAACTGTGCTACTCCAGCTTGAAAGAGCAAGCTGGAGTTAACAATTGGCGACAGGTTTTTCATTACTTCATGACCTACGGAAATTGGAAGTCGACTCTCTGGAATCAATTTGTTCTGCCATCTCTACCCGAAGCGTGGCAGTTGCTCTGGTTTAAGCGATGTCAGCGTCGATATAACCCAATTCCACCTTGGATAACATCGGCTTACGCTAACCAATCTGAAGTACAAACTGCGTTGAAGCAATATTTCAAATTGCAGTTAATTGACGGTCAGGTAGCGAGCCTTAACTCGAACATTGAGGGTGCCTTATTTCCTGGAGATACACAGAACTATAAATTTCTTCTAGCGGCTCATGGAATAGAAAGTACGTCACCGTTTCAAGATCAACGACTGACTGAGTTTGCCTTCCGCATCCATCCATCGCTGCAAAGTAATTCTCAACACGACAAACTCTTCTTTAGAGAAGCAAATCGAACGACCTTGCCAGATGATGTGAGATTGCGCCCTAAAAATAACTATTTTGATCCCCTAAAATATGCGGGCATTGGTCGAGGGGAAATTGTATTAATGCTATTAGAAAAGATCAAATCTTCGCCCATTTTACAAAGAAGAATTGATTTCAAAGAACTAGAAGAATGCCTGTTTCACTATCGAAATGGATATGTCAAAAATTATTCACCTGGAACGCCATTCGAGAATAATTCTGCAAACCATTTCTTCAGCTTTTTTGCGTTTACAAATTGGTATTTAAGGCTTCTTGATGGTTATAAAAAAACTCATATTAGTTTTAACTTATAATAGTTTTATGTAAAAGTTTCTTGTAATTGTAGAAATAGGGTTTAACAAAGCAATTTTTCTGTTATTTTATTGATGGTGTTTCTATCGATAATTCGTTTCGATTTCTAACACATAGAAGGAGTTTTTCCGATGAATGATGTAAACAAGAAAGTCTACTCAGCGATGAAAGTTTCTCAACTAGGAATGCTAGTTGACTTGACTCAGAATATGAACGTTGGTCGTTATACCGATGCTGGGTTTGCTGGTGCCAACATGTTGATGATTATGGCGCCCGGTGGCGGCATGGCGAACTGAGGAACATAAGTCCTAGTTCGGTTCTAGACCTAGCTCTCAAATGAGGTGCAGTTATCCTGAGCTAATTTAGGAACTTATAGTTTAGGTAGGATTACCTTAATCCTCTAATTTAGACTCGGCTAAGTTGTACCATATACGGTAACAGTAGTATTAAAAATTCGCGGTTTTTTTACTGCTGTTACCGTTTCCTGAGCTTCTAAATTTTTAATCAACGGTTATAGAAAATCTGAACTAAATATAAGCTAATTATGAACATCCCCTATAGTCTAAATCCATAGTGTAAATCAGTATAAATCCTATAATGTAAACCTCTTGGTTTGCGTCTGAGCATGAAGCAAGATGAATGTTATATGAGTCTAAAGAACATACTACAGTTTGTTGCATTCAATTCAGCAATATAGCTTAGATACAACATTCATAAAATTCAGTTATTTTAGCTTCTCGATGAATTACATCTTCAATTAACCTGTTTTCTCAAATTCTACGTTCATGCAATGCCTTCGTTTCAAGACTTTAAGCCCAGTAATTTCAAACGACATTATCACCAGTGCCTAAGTTTATGCAGCTTCTTCTTAAAACTCTTGAAACTGAACTAGATTCCATTTCTCCAAAGATTGGTATCACCCTAGAAGGCGTTCCAAATCAAGTGGAAACAGAAACACGATCGTTGAGTGCTACTGGCGATCGCTACTGGGTGCCTTGGACAGAAGACATCGGAGCGTGGGTTACTGCCAATGGTTCTGCTATCCATGTCCTAGTTCGGGAGAGCGCAGAAGAACTGGATGCTAGAGAACTCGTTCTTGGGTTTAGCAGCGTACTGACGGGAATTTGTCTTAACCTACAGGGCCGAGTTGCCATTCATGCCAATGCCGTTTCGCTGCGCGGCGTTGCGGTTGCCTTTGTAGGCTATTCAGGTATGGGCAAATCCACGTTGAGTGCCTACTGTGCAAGTCGAGGAGCGGGTTTTGTCACAGATGACGTTTTAGTTGTCGACGATCGTAACCACGTAACTTTGGGCAATCCGCGCATTAAGCTGTATCCCGAAACGGGAGAACAGTTAGGATTGGATGCTTCAGCAGAAACAGCCTACAAAATTTTCTACGCTCCAGAGCAGTTGGGTGCAGTGCAACATCACCACCCCGTTCCGCTTGGTGCCCTCTATCTTCTAGCGGAAAGCGATGATGAAATCTATACCGAAGCGCTACCTGCCACGCAAGCCATTTTTGATCTGCTGATCCACGGCTATGATGTCAACGAATTTCTTCCCAAACATCCGGATTTGCTGGATGCTTATGTGCGGTTAGTACAACAGGTTCCCGTGAAAACTTTGTACTATCCGCGCTCCTTTGATCGCTTGCCCGATGTGTACACGTTTATGTTGAAGGAATTGCAATCCCCATGAGCTATTCATTTGTGCGAGGTCAACAAACGATGGCGCTCGATGAGCGCCGAAATCTTGCGTATCTAGAGGCGCTCAAGAAAGTCATTACCCCAGACAGCGTGGTTCTCGACTTGGGAGCAGGATTGGGAATTCACGGTTTGCTCGCGGCTCAATTAGGGGCTAAGCGTGTTTACTTAGTAGAACCCGAAGATATCATCACTGTTGCCGACGCGATCGCGAAAAAAAATGGATTTGGCGATCGCGTGAAATGTCTACACGGCAAGATCGAAGAGGTAGAAATCCCAGAACCTGTAGATGTCATCGTCTCGGTGTTTACGGGTAACTTTCTGATCGAGGAAGATCTCTTGCCTTCGCTATTTTACGCCCGCGATCGCTATCTTAAGCCCGGTGGTGTTCTCATTCCTGAAGCAGGCATCATGCAAGCCGTCCCGGTTTCTGTTCCAAACTTGTACGAAGATGAGATTGGCGTGTGGTCAACCCCACATCTCAACCTTGATCCTAGCCCCGCTCGTTCCTATGTGAGTCAATCGATTCACTACTGCCGTGGAGAGTTAGCCAACGCGCAGTACTTAGCAGAACCAACAAAATTGATGGCGCTAGACTTTTACACTGCTACTAGCACCCACTGCAACGTTGATGTCAAAGCAACGATCTCAGAAGCCGGAACCTGCCACGGCTGGGCAGGATGGTTCAACATGCTGTTAGGAGACACTTGGCTTTCTACAGCTCCCCACGAACCTTTGCTGCACTGGTCAGCGGCTTTCTTACCGATCGATCCTCCGGTTGATGTCGAGATTGGGGAGGACGTTAGCTTAAAACTTCAGCGTCCGCCTCATGGCGATTGGACTTGGCACGTCAAATTTAATCAAACTCAGCAGCAGAAATCGACCCTTTTTGGCGTCCCGATGACGCTGAAGACCATCCGAAAAGCTGCCCATGATTATCAACCGCACTTAAGCGATCGCGGAAAAGCCATCCTCTATGTGTTATCTCATAGTGACGGAACCCAGTCGGTCGAGAGTCTTAGCCAACAGATTAGGAACGAGCATCCAGCCCTGTTTTCCAATTCGCAACAAGCGCTCAACTTTGTGCAGAACTTGACCCACTGTTTCGCCTAGATGCTGCTACATGTCTGCCTCTCGCCTCGTTCGCAAATTTCAACAGTCCCTCCGCTTTCTGCCTGCCCTTCGCTTGGTATGGAAGGCGGCTCCCTCGTGGACTGTTGCTCGCATTCTGTTGCTGATCATCCAGGGCATTCTGCCGCTAATCGGGTTATATCTCACGAAACTTCTGATTGATGCCGTCACCCAAAGCTTGGCGATCGCAGATAAAAGTGGGGTGTTTCAGCAGACGATGGTGCTACTTGCGTTGCTAGGAGCCAGCATTGTAGCGACAACGGTTTGTGCGTCTCTATCAGATCTAGTGAATCATGCCCAGTCTGAGAAAGTCACAAACTACATGCAGAGCATTGTTCATGCTAAATCGATCGAGGTTGACCTAGAGTATTACGAAAACGCGGAGTATCACAATTCGCTTCAGCGTGCTCAACAAGAAGCGTGTTACCGCCCCAATCAAATCTTGAACAATTTGGTACAAGTTTCTCAAGAAGGCATCTCTCTGGTGACGATGATTGGTGTACTGGTCTCCTTGCATTGGGGCATTGCGGGAATTCTGTTTGTTGCTGCGCTTCCAGCCATACTAGTCAAGTTAAAGTACGCAAGGGTGATTTTTGGCTGGCATCGGCGGCGCACCGAAATGGAACGCCAGACAGAATATTTGGGTTGGATGTTGACCGATCCAAGCTTTGCGAAAGAAATTCGACTCTTTGACTTAGGAAAACTGTTTAGTCAACGGTTTGATGCGATTCGGCAGCAGCTTTATCGAGAAGGACTAACGATCGAAACCCGACAAGGGCTCTCCAGTCTAGCCGCTCAACTTTTGGCAGCCACATTAATTTTTGCGGCGTACAGTTTCATCGTTTATCAAACGTTACAAGGGTCACTTAAGCTGGGTGATTTAGTCATTTATCACGAAGCCCTACAGCGCGGCCAAAGCTCTCTCCGAGGACTTTTGGGCAGCGTATCTGCGCTGTACGAAGATAATCTCTTTCTGACAAATCTCTATGAATTCTTGGAACTCGAACCGGGAATCAAAGCACCTGCCTACCCGAAACTTATTCCTTGTCCCATGCGATCGGGGATTGTGTTTGATCGGGTTAGTTTCCAATATGGCACAACAACTCGCTGGGCCATCAAAGACGTTAGCTTATCTGTTCGTCCTGGTGAGGTGATTGCATTAGTCGGTGAGAATGGCTCTGGTAAAACTACACTAATCAAGCTACTGTGTCGATTGTATGCTCCAACGACCGGAAGAATTACGCTCGATGGCGTTGACCTAAGCGAATACGATATTATTGACTTACGCCGTCAGATTAGTGTAATCTTTCAGGATTATGTTAAGTACTACTTTTCTGCTTCCGAAAACATCTGGCTAGGCAATATTGAAGTTCCTCCAACCCACGATAATATTGTTGCGGCTGCTCGCCATTCGGGTGCAGATGAAGTGATTCGCAGCTTGCCACACGGCTACGACACGATTTTAGGAAAGCTATTTGATCAAGGTGAAGAACTCAGCATCGGGCAGTGGCAGAAAGTTGCCTTAGCGCGAGCCTTCTTGCGGAAGTCGCAGCTTATCGTTCTAGACGAACCCACGAGCGCAATGGACCCGAAAGCCGAGTATGAAGTGTTTCAAAACTTCCGGAGGCTGATCAAAGATCAAGCGGCCATATTGATTAGTCATCGGCTCTCAACGGTGAAAATGGCAGATCGGATCTATGTGGTCGATCGCGGCAACATTATCGAAAGCGGAACCCATGCCGAGCTAGTTCAACTAAGAGGGGCTTATGCTCAGCTATTTGAGACTCAAGCCAAAAGTTATCAGTAGACCGTTTTGCTCAACGTTTGTTCAAAGGATGACAGCACGTAGCGACAGCATGAGCATACCAGTAGTGCCACGAAAGTTAGACCCGTTGTGAAATAGGTCATAATCATCGCAAGGCTACTTGGGATGAAACAAATGCTGGGCATTGAGCGAGTAATGGGTCAAGACTGATTGCTGAGGGCATTAACCGGAATGAACATTCAAGCCTTTGTGCATTTGATAATTCAATCGGGTAAACCTCCAGCTCTGCTGGGGAACTCCCACAGTTTGACAGTACCGGGAGTCTCAGGAAAAGTCTCGTTAACACGAAGCAATTGTGGTCTTCGCGTCAAGGAGACTCAACTGAAAGATATCGGTAGCTTAAGCCATACAAAATGGGAGTGCAAATACCATGTGGTGTTTATTCCCAAATATCGACGCAAAGCGATGGAGCAGGAACTGCGGTAGTATTTAGGGAAAATCTTCCACGAACTGGCTCGACAGAAGGAGTGTCGGATCGAAGAAGGACACTTGTGTGCAGACATGTGCATATGCTGATTTCGATTCCACCCAAGTACTCGGTGTCGCAGGTAATGGGATTGATCAAAGGCAAAAGTGCGATAGCGATCGCGCGGAACTATGGGGGGAAGCGGAAGAACTTTGTGGGACAGCATTTCTGGGCGCGAGGGTACTATGTCTCGACGGTAGGACGAGATGAAGGGACAGTTCGTAAGTACATTCAAGAACAGGAGAGTGAAGACCAACGGATTGAACAGTTGCGATTATCGGATGAATGGTAGAGGTTAATCCGCTTTGAGCGGTTCCCCTTTCCAAGCCTCCGGCTTTGCCGGAAGTTGGTGGCTAGCCCCTTTGATGAACTAGCCGCGATTCCTGCGATCGCCGTATCCTATTCCCATTCAATCGTGCCAGGCGGCTTCGAGGTAATGTCATACACCACTCGATTTACTCCTTTCACTTCATTCACAATTCGGTTAGAAATCGTTTCTAATAAATCGTAGGGAGCACGAGACCAATCCGCTGTCATGCCATCTTCACTCGACACTAATCGCAGCACGATCGGATAAGCATAGGTACGCTGGTCGCCCATTACACCCACACTGCGAACGGGAAGCAATACGGCAAACGCCTGCCAAAAATCGTTATACATGCCTGCACGATTGATCTCTTGACGAACGATAAAGTCAGCATCGCGTAAAATATCGAGCTTCTCTTCATCGACTGCACCGAGAATGCGAATCGCTAAACCTGGGCCTGGGAACGGCTGACGATTCACAATTTCTTCAGGCAGACCAATCGAGCGTCCTACCTTCCGAACTTCATCTTTGAACAGCTTCCGCAGAGGTTCTACCAGCTTAAATCGGAGATCTTTAGGCAAGCCCCCGACGTTGTGATGGCTCTTAATTTTGACTGCCACCCGTTCCCCGGTTTGCGGATCAACATTCGTATCTGCCGACTCGATCACGTCAGGATAGAGCGTACCCTGAGCCAAGTAATCGAACGGGCCTAACCGCCTTGATTCTGACTCAAAGACTCGAATAAACTCATGCCCAATTCGCTTGCGTTTCTCTTCCGGATCATCCACACCGGCGACAGCCGCTAAAAAGCGATCGCGAGCATTCACATATTCCACATTAATGTGAAACTGTTCATGAAAAAGCTTGACTAAGCGCTCTGGCTCTAGCTTGCGCATAAAGCCCTGATCGATAAACATGCACGTTAGCTGATCCCCGATCGCGCGATGCAATAAAAACGCCAGCGTGGATGAATCAACACCTCCAGACAGCGCTAATAGCACTCGCTTATCTCCGACTCTGCCCCGAATTTCGCGCACCGCTTCTTCCACAAACGCATCGGTTGTCCAGGTTGGATGGCATTTGCAGATGTGATAAACAAAGTTGCGAATCAGAGACTGTCCATCCTGCGAGTGAACCACCTCTGGATGAAACTGAACGCCATAAAGTTTACGATCGTGGTGAGCGATCGCGGCACAAGGCGTATTGGCTGTGTGTGCCAAAATCTCAAATCCGTCAGGCATGGTCGTCACCGAATCACCGTGACTCATCCACATAATGGAGCCTTCGCCCACATTCGTCAGTAGATCGGTCGGATCGTCAATCATCAAGCTCGCCTTGCCGTATTCGCCAAGATCTGCTCGCTCAACCTTGCCTCCCAGTTGTTGCACCATCAACTGCATTCCGTAACAAACGCCCAAAACTGGAATTCCCAGATTCCATATTTCTGGATCGCAATGCGGAGCGCCCTTGTCGTAGACCGAACTCGGACCTCCAGAGAGAATGATTCCAACCGGATTGAGTTGACGCAGTTGCTCAGCCGTCATGCGGTACGACAACACCTCAGAATAAACTTGAGTTTCACGAATGCGCCGCGCAATCAACTCAGAATATTGAGAGCCAAAGTCTAGAATGACGATCATTTGGCGGTTGAGCTTGTCGAGAGTCGATGTGTTCGTAGATGCGGTTGTATCAAGAAGGGATTGTTCTGTCTGTGCTGTCACGGAAATTTCACCTGATCAAAGTCTGAGTGTGGGTAGGCAAACTGGCTAAGCGTCGTTTTAAAGAACAATACAAAATGCGTCTTTAACTAGATGTATAGAGTTGTTTGGCTATTTTAATTACATTAGCAAACTTGCTTCAACAGTGTGGTTGCAATTTGGCTTTGGATGAGAATCTGACGAGACCGATCAAACAGCACAGAGCCGACTTGAACAGAGGCTTGGGCATGGGTATAAATATAAGCCTGACAGCGATGATCGATCGTTTCTGCGATCGCGCTGTACGCTCGCTCGACCCAATCTCCATCTAGAGTTCTCAAATAGTTCAAGCCGTCTTCGGTTGTGGCGCAATCAAAAATCCTCTGTAGCTCTACCGTTGGGAGTCCTGCTTTAGCGGCGTGAGCCGTCAGAATTTCCAATCGACCATCAGCAACATGATGATGGGTATGAAAAATTCCGCCTGCCAGTTTGATGAGTTTTCCGTGATAGCCAAAGAGCAGAATTGACTTCACCTGTTGCAAACCCGCTTCGACCAGCAGCGAACCGAGCCAATTTGCGGTTTTAATTAGTCTTTCTGGTTCAACTCCTAGTCGAGTCGCCAAATCTAACCCGTTCTCACCGACACAAAACACCAGGCAGTCAAATCGCTGAGCTTTCTCCTGCAACTCTTGTCGAAACAGCTCTAGCTGACCGGGAGCGCTAAGCGGTTGAGCGATGCCAGAGGTTCCCAAAAGCGACAATCCTTCGACCACCCCAAAGGCTTCATTGGACGTGCGTTTGGCGAGCGATCGTCCCTCTGGCAAAATAATGGTGACTCGAATCGTTTCATTGGGTTGGAGAGATCGCTCTAAATTTTCAATCAACAACCGTTTAGCATAAGCATAGATGGCGGCTCCCTCGCCCGTCCGTCCAACCCCTTCTCCTCCGTCTAGCACAACGCGGGCTTCCCCCATTTCCTGTTGGTAACTCACCATCGCCCAGACTGGAGTATTCCGCGTCAAATCTAGATTGTCGCCTGGATCGCTCCGCGTGATTCCCAGCGCGGCTCCGGGTTGGAGGCTTGCCACCTGCTCGATCTCAATTTTCACTGTTCGAGCGGGTTGAATCAAATCTACCTCAACCGAAGCAACCGCTTGAGATGTCTGGAGCTGTTTTAGCGCCGCGATCGCAGCCGCACATGCAAATACCGGAAGCGTATAGCCTGCTCGAACGTCCATAAAATTTCGTGTGATTTAAAACACCAGTACTTGGTGACGGATGACGCCGCCATTCTGTCTGATTTACTTCATCCTTAAAGAACTCAGAGACTTGTCAAACCAAAAGAACCGGCATGATAAACGGTGAATTGATTTTAGACTCAACGGATGATAAAGCCTTTCCAACTACAGTAGTTCTGCAGCCGAACGGCAATCTTTCAGATTTAACTGAAACCTCGTTTGGAACACATTTAGGTGACGCGATCGCGCAAGCCGATGCTATCGTTGTCGATTTGCTTTGGATTGACACCATTGACCAAGCTGGACTTTCCATCTTACTGTCTGGCATGACGCAAGCGGTCAAACTGGGAAAATCGCTATCGTTTCTGTCGATGAATCAACAGACTCGTTCAACTCTAGATTCCAGTTGGGAAAAGCTGCGAGAAGTTAATGCCTCGGTTCAAGTAGACGTATTTACTCCAGAGTTTGAGCAGTTTCTAGACCACTATCAAACTCACGGGGTTGCCGCATCCTAACCTTTCTTAAGGGCCAGCGTTAAGCCATCTCCGATCGAAACAAGACTAAGACTCACCCGATCGTCGGCTGCCAGTTTTTGATTAAACGCCCGGAGTGTGTTGGTAATCTTGTCTTGATCGGTTGGATCAGCGACTCGACCTGACCAAAGCACGTTATCGATCGCGATGAGTCCGCCTGGACGCACAAGTTGCAGAGCGCGATCGTAGTAGTGTTGATAACTGCCTTTATCTGCGTCAATAAAAGCAAAATCAAACGTTTCTGCCTGTCTTTCTTGCAGCAAGTGATCCAGAGTTTCTAAAGCGGGTGCAATATGCAGATCGATCTTGTCCGCAACGCCTGCTAATTGCCAATAGCGACGCGCGATCGCAGTGTAGTCTTCGCTCACGTCACAGGCAATGAGTTTGCCATCGGGCGGCAGTGCCAACGCCACGGATAAGGAACTGTAGCCCGTGAACACTCCAACTTCTAGCGCTTTTTTCGCACCCATCAGCCGAACCAACAGCGCCATAAACTGACCTTGATCCGGCGCAATCTGCATTCGAGCTTGCGGATGAGTGGCAGTTTCTGCTCGTAGTTGAGCAAGTGCATCTGTCTCTCGCACCGAATGAGACACGAGATACTCGTAAATCGAATCGCTTAACCTAATAAATTTCTCAGCCATCGTGAAATTTCCATCTCAAACCCGTCTGGCTTATGCTATCGCTGATAGGCTAGGAGAAGGAGCGATATGGTGAGGATAGAGCCGTGAATCGATGGATTCGAGTTGTGTTGTCGGTGCTGTTAGTGGCGTTGTTAACCGCTTGTAGTGGGAATGGATTGCCGAGCAAAAACTTGGTGCGAAAAGCGATCGCGCTTCAGGTCGGTCAAACTCAGCAAGAATTGAGTCAGCAGTTAAAACTATCATTGCCTAAATCGGCGCTGAAGATCGATCGCGTCGAAATTGCTGAGCAAACTCCGGTCACGATTCAAGATCTGCCGTCTTACCGGGTGCAAGGAACCTACGATTTCACGCTCAAACTGAAGACTCAAGAAGCCAGCCAGCGCGATAATCCCTTCGAGGTGTATGTGCAGCGTCAACGCGAAGGAAAAACGTGGCGATTGGCTCAGCCGCAGCAGACTGAAGAGAATGAAACGACTTGGGTAACCTCGCTGATTGAGTAGCGCGTTGGTTGTGAGTGCTAGAAAGCTCTAGAGTTCGGTTGGCAGATTTGATAACTGATATAGCGGATGCCTTTATCGGTTATCAAATCTGCTGCCAACAAGTTCTACGGTTTCAGTGCACCCTAAATCTTCGTCCGATCGGTCAAAATTTCGTAGCCGTTTTCTGTCACCAAAACCGTGTGTTCAAATTGTGCAGAAAGGGATTTGTCTACGGTTACGGCTGTCCAGCGATCGGGGAGAACGCGCGTATTTTTGGAGCCAGCATTGACGATCGGCTCGATTGCAAGGGTCATGCCTGCTCGCAGTTTCACATTCGGCATCTGGTGGGTGCGGAAATTGAATACGGATGGCTCTTCGTGGAGGTTGCGTCCTACGCCGTGTCCAGTGAAGTCTTCGACAATTTTGAAGCCGTTTTCTTCGACGTAATCTTGAATGGCCCCGGCGAGATCGAGCAAGAAGGCTCCGGCTCGGACTTGTTCAATGCCTTTGTAGAGGGCTTGTTCTGCGACATGAATAAGCTTGGCAGCGTGGGGCGTTACCTTGCCTACGGCGATCGTAATGCATGAATCACCATGAAAGCCTTCGTAAAATGCGCCAGTATCGACTTTCAGCACGTCTCCGGCGCGGATTACTTTTTTGGGGTTGGGAATGCCGTGAACAACTTCGTTGTTGATGCTGGAGCAGATAGAGGCTGGGAAGCCATAATAGCCTTTGAAGCTTGGGGTTGCGCCCATCTCGCGAATCCGCTTTTCGGCGTGGGCGTCGAGATCAGCGGTGGTCATGCCGGGTTTGACGATTTCGGAGATTTCTTTGAGGACGATCGCGACAATTTTGGCAGCTTGGCGCATGGTCTCGATTTCTTGAGGGGATTTGATCTCGATTCCCCGACGTTTTTTGGGAGATGGAAGCAGGTTGCTAAGGATGTTCATGGAAGGCTAATGGCTCAAAGAAATAGATGGAGCGGCGCGATTGGCTTTGCCAAGCTCCAAAGGACGCTGGAACTTCGCGTGACGAATCTCTTCGGAGGTGGCGAAGCAACCGTAAGAAATCCCAATCTCTAAAGTAGCTTATATCTGAGGACAACATCTCGCAGAATTGCGGTGACAAATCCTAGATTGCGGAGAATGGGGGGTTCTCGCTGTGTTGTCGATAGGTTTGAAAGGAGCAGGTTTGAGTCTCTATTCATCTGCGATCGCTCTCCATATTCCGACGGTCAAGCTTTAACCTCAACTGATCGAGCTTTGACCTCGGATGATCCTGCTTGAAAATAGAGCGCTCGCATTTCAAGTAGGAACGATGGCATTTCGGATAGGAACAATTCCACTTGAAACAGGAATGATGGCACTTCAAATAGAAAAGTTGCTGTTTTCTACAGAAATCGTGAGGGTTTGCGGAAGATTCTTAGTTTCTAGAGTAGAAAAGGGATAGAAATATGTCGGACTTGCCCTTATGGAACCTGTAACGACCCTGACTGCTGCCGCGATCGCTGATCTTGCGTTTAGAAAGTTTATTGAATCGGGGGCAGGGGAGCTTGCCAAGAAGTTTACTGAGACAGGATTGAAGAAGCTTGACGACTTGTATCAGGGGATTCGTCAGAAATTGTGGGGAAAGCCGACAGCAGAAGCAGCACTAACCGAAATCGAAAAGGGAAACTTGGCTGAAAAAGATCGACTGACTGCTTATTTGCAGGTGGCGATGGACGATGATCCGCAGTTTGCCGCAAGGATTCAACAGTTGGCGCAAGAAATTCATCTAGAAGTGATTCAAGACGAGAGTAGCATGAACCAACAGCAGAACAACTACGGCGGGACGAACTATCAAAACCAAATGCGGGATGGAAACACAGTTTTTCAGGGAGGAGAACATACTCACCATCATTGAAAGGAGACGCCTGGAGGGGCACGGGCAAAGTTAAGTACCCCAACCAATCTAACTCGACGCGGAACGCAGACGTTTGTAGGACGAGAAGACACGCTCGACACGTTGCACTCGCTGTTACAGCAGGGACAGTCGGTATCGATTTGTGCAGTTTCTGGAATGGGAGGGATTGGCAAGACAGAATTAGCGGTGCAATATGCGTTGAAACATCTACAATCGCAGACGTATCCGGGTGGGGTCTGTTGGCTGAATGCACGGGTGGATGTGGGAACCGAGATTGTGGATTTTGCGCGAACAACGCTTGATCTAACGCTGCCAGAACTGCCAGATTTGATTCGACAAGTGGCGTGGTGTTGGGGACAGTTTCCATCGGCGGATTGTCTGATTGTGTTTGATGATGTGCAGGACTACGCTGAAATCGCACCGTTTTTGCCGCCCGCAAAGTCGCGCTTTAAGGTGTTGATGACGACGAGATCGCAGCCTCTAGCAAACGTTGAATCGTTGAAAATCGAGGTGCTTTCGGAAGCATTGGCGCTGGAATTATTGCGATCGCTAGTCACGGATGGACGAATTGATCAAGACCTTGATCAAGCTAAGGAACTGTGCCAATGGTTGGGCTGTTTGCCGCTAGGACTGGAACTAGTGGGGCGATATCTGGCGCGAAAAAAAGATGTTTCGCTGGCGAAACTGTGGCAGCGATTGCAAGATAAAAAGCTAGAAGCGAAAGCGCTGCTAGAAGCAGAGCCGGGAATGACCGCAACGTTGGGTGTGACGGCAGCGTTTGAGTTGAGTTGGCAAGAACTAAACGAAGAGGCGCAGCAGTTGGCGGCATTACTGAGTCTGTTTGCCTTGGCTGAGATTCCGTGGACGTTAGTGCAGGGCTGTTTGCCGGATTGGGATGAAGAAGACCTTGAGGATTTGCGCGACGAGAAGTTAGTGGATCTGAGTTTGCTGAATCGGGTTGGGGAAGGGATGTATGAACTGCATCAATTGTTGAGAGAGTTTTTTGCGGTGAAGCGAGAGCAGATGGCAGAGGTGGGGGAGTGGAAGCGATCGTTTTGTAAGATGATGGTAGAAGTTGCAGAGCAGATTCCCCAGATGATGACGCTAGAGGCAATGAAGAGATTCACACCTGCGATTCCCCATCTTAAAGAGGCTGCAACAACATTCAATCCTTGGCTTACGGATAAAGACTTGATTGAGCCTTCTAATCGGATTGCTTGGTTTTATGAAGAACAATCAGCGTTTGAGGAAGCGAAGGAATGGTATCTGCACAGTCGAAGAATTGTGATCGAGCGGCTTGGAGACAATCATCCCGATGTGGCAACTAGCCTGAATAATTTGGCATTAATGTATCGATCTCAAGGGCAATATGCTGAGGTAGAACCGCTCTTGCTGCAAGCTCTCGAAATCTGGCAACAGAAGTTAGGAGACAACCATCTCTATGTGGCAACGTGTCGGAGCAATTTAGCATTACTGTATAAGTCTCAAGGACGGTATGGGGATGCGGAGCCGCTCTATTTGCAAGCTCTCGAAGCCAAGCAGCAGCAGTTAGGACAGAACCATTCCGCTGTTGCTACAATTTTGAACAATTTGGCAGGATTATATAAATCTCAAGAACGGTATGGGGATGCGGAGTCGCTCTATCTGCAAGCTCTCGAAATCCGGCAACGACGGTTAGGACAAGACCATCCCTCTGTTGCCGCAAGCTTGAACAATTTAGCAGTACTGTACGAGCTGCAAGGACGGTATGTTAGTGCAGAATCGTACTACCTTCAGGCAATGCGAATCAGTAAACGAACGTTAGGAGACGACCATCAGGATGTAGCAATCCGGTTAAACAATTTGGCAGGACTTTATGTAATCTTGGGGCGATATGCAGAAGCAGAAATGTTTTTCCTCCAATCGATTGCAATCTTCTATCAGCAATTAGGAGAAACGCATCTAAAGGCACAAACCGTTTGGCAACGATTCCGAGCTTTCTTGTGGCAAGTGCTTCAAAGCGATCGATCTGCAGAACTGTCTAACCATTCGATGACGCGATCGCTCCTCCAAGATCTTCAAGCCGAAAGCGATCACACAATCGACCTGCAACAATGAGGTGCGATCGCACAGAAGAGAACGACGATCTCAGCTCAAAGATAAGCGATCGCGGATTGGAGCGGTGCGATCGCGGGTTTTGGAGGTGCGATCGCCTTTTCCCAGCCAACCCTAGCGATCGCTACTTGTACACATCCCCACGAGGTGCGATCGTCGTCACCACATAAACCTCATTCTCCTGATCTTCCACAAACAAAACCCGATATTTCCCAACCCGTAATCTCAGTTCAGGGCGACCCTTGAGCGGTTTAATATCGAGTCCCGTTGCATCTTGCACCAATCGATCGAGCGCTTCAATCACCCTCAGTTGATCCTCAATCAGCATCCGTTTTAGATAGCGCTGAGCAGGTCTGAGGAGAACATAATCCCAATCAGCCAAGATGCTCTCCCAATAATTGCCGTCTCAACGCTTTTGAACTGATGCCGCGATCGCGTCCTGCCAAATAATCTTGTATTGCAGCTTCACTCTCCGCAATTTCTGCTGGCGAAATCACTTCGTCACTTCCTTCAACGGCAGCAGATCGGTAAATCAGATGGCTTAACGCTTGCAACAACTGAACTTGTTCATCAAGATTCAAGCGTTGAGCCAAATCTAACACCTCTTCGTAGGTTGGCGTTTGCATTGATTCACATCCTTTCCCAACGTTAAATTCAGTATAGGTTCCTTTTCTCAGTTCTGTGAATTGCCTTTTTCATTCAAAAGCAGAAGCACCCAAACTAGCCGATAACTAAACAGCACAAGCGTTCTATCAAGTGCAACCAACACTCCGCAAAGCGAAGCAATCCTTTGGAGTTTGCAAGCGATCGCTGTTGCAACAGATTCAGGATGCGGAAAATTAGGGCACGATCACAGATTGAAGCCGTGAGATCGCCCTTTAAACAGAAACGATTTTAAAAATTAGCGCTCAACCCTCTACAGTTTAGACTTCACAAACATAGCCAACCGCTCCATTCCTCGTTCAATGGTGGTCATGTCTGTTGCATAGGACAACCGGATATGATCATCCACCCCAAACGCAATTCCTGGGATAGCCGCCACTTGATGCTCGGTTAACAACTGATCGCAAAATTCCAACGAACCCATGCCAAACTTGCTGATATTAATCAGCAGGTAGAACGCCCCATCTGGTTTGACGCACGTTAATCCTGGCATCGCCGTAATCAGATCAAAAATAGCCTGTCGCCGTTCTGCAAACGCTTGGCGCATCTGTTCGACACACTCTTGCGAGCCGTCATACGCCGCGATCGCGCCATATTGAGCAAACGTACACACATTCGACGTACTGTGTCCTTGAATCTTTGTTGCCGCTTTAATAATTTCGACCGGAGCCGCTAAATATCCAACCCGCCATCCCGTCATCGAATACGCCTTAGCAAATCCATGACTAATAATCGTGCGATCGAAGACCTCTGGACTAGCGGCTCCAATGCTGAGATGCTCGGCTCCGTCGTACAACAGCTTTTCGTAGATTTCATCCGACACCACAAGAATATCTTTCTCGACAATCACCTGCGCGATCGCGCGAATCTCATTGGGCGTATATACCATTCCCGTCGGATTCGAGGGCGAGTTCAAGACAAATAGTTTCGTTTTCGGAGTGATCGCTTGCCGCAATTGGTCTGGGGTAATTTTGTAGTGCGCCTCTGCCGTCGTGTTCACCATGACGGGCGTTCCACCTGCCAGCTTCACCATTTCGGGATAGCTTACCCAAAATGGAACCGGAATAATCACCTCATCTCCCGGCTCAATCAGCGCCATCATCAACCCGTATAGCGAATGCTTACCGCCATTGGTGACGATGATATTGTCGGCACTGTAGCAAAGATTGTTGTCTGACTGAAGCTTATGGGCGATCGCATCTCTTAACTTGGGTTCTCCCGCCGCCGGGCCATAGCGCGTTTTACCTTGTTGCAGCGCTGCTACTGCGGCTTGTTTAATATGGTCGGGCGTATCAAAATCAGGCTCTCCGGCACTAAAGCTACAAACATCAACCCCATTGCGTTTCATCGCTTTGGCTTTTGCATCGATCGCAAGCGTTAATGAAGGCGTAACCTGACTGACCCGTGCTGCCAACTTCATATTAAAAATTAAGGTTGAGTAGAAAATTTAGATCCAAAACCTAACCGAAGCAGGCATGGATTCTAGAGGATTCTAACTCAAACCTTAATCCTTAGCCGAGAAACCTTAACGCTAAATTAACTACGCGATCGTGACATCGGGAGAGAGGTAAACGTCTTGAATCGAGTGAAAGAGCTTGACGCCCTCCTCAAACGGTCGCTGAAAGGTTTTGCGACCCGAAATCAAGCCACTTCCGCCTGCGCGTTTGTTGATCACAGCCGTCCGAATGGCTTCCGCGAAGTCAGACTTTCCTGACGCACCACCCGAATTGATCAGTCCAGCCCGTCCCGCGTAGCAGTTCAGCACTTGGTAGCGAGTTAAATCAATCGGATGATCAGTTGTCAAGTCAGTGTAAATTCGTTCGTTAGTTTTGCCATAACTCTTGCCTGTAGCTTTTTCCACTGCCCCATAGCCGTTGTTGTATTCAGGCAATTTCTGTTTGATGATGTCTGCCTCGATCGTGACGCCCAAATGATTGGCTTGCCCAGTCAAATCTCCGGCGAGGTGATAATCTTTGTCTTGCTTGAACACTGGATTTCGCAAGTAGCACCAAAGAATCGTTGCCATGCCTAACTCGTGTGCGCGAGCAAACGCCCGGCTAATCTCTTGAATCTGGCGCGATGAGCTTTCCGAACCGAAATAGATGGTGGCCCCGATCGCCACCGAGCCTAAATTCCAAGCTTGCTCAACCGAGGCAAACAAAATTTGATCGGCTTGATTAGGGTAAGTCAGCAGTTCGTTGTGGTTGATTTTGGTAATGAACGGAATCTTGTGAGCGTACTTGCGAGACACACTGCCTAGAACTCCAAGCGTTGTTGCAACCGCATTACATTCTGCTGCGATCGCCAGCTTAATAATATTCTCGCTGTCAAAATAGATGGGGTTTGGCGCAAACGACGCGCCTGCCGAATGCTCAATGCCTTGGTCAACTGGCAAGATTGAAAGATAACCTGTATTCGCTAATCGCCCTGTTGAATAGAGCTGTTGCAGGTTTCGCAGGACTTGGGGAGAGCGATCGCTTCCAACAAATATTCGATCGACGAAATCCGCCCCAGGCAAATGCAGCATGTCTTTCGACACTTTTGCTTTAAACGTGAGCAAATCTTCAGCTTCATCACCAAGCCACGCTTCAATAGACTGAGGAGCAGAGAGTGTAGCAGTCATTGCCATATCCTCAAGAAGGTTCTCTCCCAATCTAGCGATTTCTGATTCGTAGTTCATGAGGATTTTGGAAGATGAAAATTAGCAGGGCGTTGACCACGATCGCCGCTTTCAACGTTGAGCAATCTGTAACGTTCTACGGGCAATTGCTAAGTCAAGGCGCGACGGCTCACCTACCAAACGTCTATGCAGAATTTCAGATCAAGGACATCCGCCTGGGAATTTACAAACCCCGTGACGCTGAATCATTACTGTCGCCCCATCCGGCTATCAGCCTTTGTCTCGAAGTTGAGGATTTGGACGATGCGATCGCGCACCTGACTTCTCTCGGCTACCCACCGCCCGGAGCCATTCTTCACCCGTCCCACGGTCGAGAAATCTACGCCTACGATCCGGACGGCAACCGCATCATTTTGTATGAGCCTGCAAAAACTGGGTGAAGCGCTGCCAAACCTGTTCCAGCACGTCCGGTGAATCAGAATCAAACCATTCGATTGTCTGATCCGATCGAAACCATGTGCGCTGACGCTTCGCAAACTGTCGCGTATGCAGCACAATTAATCGTGCTGCTTCTGCTAACGAAACGTCGCCGCGCAAATACTGCTTCATCTCGCTGTAGCCCAAGGTATTAAGAAGTGGCAAATCCTCACCATACTTCTCACACAGCATTCTCACTTCCGTTTCAAATCCCATTTCAATCATTTGCGCCGTACGTTTCTCAATCCGTTGATCTAGAATGCTTGATTCTAATCCAATTTGCAAAATCGGATACGAGGGTGGATCTTCGCCCTGCTGCTCAGAAATCGGGCGACCCGTAACATAGAAAACTTCCAACGCTCTCAGCGTCCTCACCTGATCGTTCGCATGAATTCGCTGAGCTGACGCTGGATCGACGTGTTGTAAAAAGGCGTGAAGTTGCGGTTGTCCTAGTGTCTGAAGCTGCGATCGTAACTCCGCTTGAGGAGCAACCCTCGGAATCTTCATGCCCCGCACAATCGATTTGAGGTACAGCCCAGTGCCGCCAACCAATAAGGGACGAGAGACGCCTTGCGGCAACGCTGACGCAGGAAGGGATGAGGGATGAAAGGAGTGTTTCGGCATCGCTTTTTCATCCTTCCTGATGTTGACGTCGCTGTAAGGCGTCTCTCCACTCTCATTCCTTCCTTCAATGATTGCCCTCGCCATCGCTTGAAACTCTGCTACTGTCAGCGTTTCCGTTGGTTCACAGATATCAATTAGATGGTGCGGCACAAGATTTTGCTCTTGTGCGGTTGGTTTTGCCGTTCCGATGTTAAACTCTCGATACACTTGGCGCGAATCTGCACTAATGATGATTGAATTCAAACGCTGCGCTAGGGAGAGCGCCAGACTAGATTTTCCTGATGCCGTTGCGCCACAGAGTATAATAAGAGATGGTACAAATGTATCTTTTGTCGATTTTTCTGGAGTCCTGCCAAGGTCTAAGCCAAGATTTAAAGAGCCATTTTCTTCCTTCTGATACAAAACAGACTGATCGATCCCCATTTCAAACTTCCTGCGAGACTGCCTGAAAATCGCTTACAAGCCTTTTGTGCTAGAATTTTGATAGATTTTAGTCTTCCATTACTAATTCCAGCTTTAGTTGCCCTAAAAGAGCGCTTCACATATGACGACGAACTATGGTGCCCAACAGATCCAAGTCCTTGAAGGTCTTGAGCCAGTCCGCAAACGCCCCGGTATGTATATCGGCACAACCGGACCGCGTGGGTTGCATCATCTAGTGTACGAGGTTGTAGATAACTCCGTAGATGAAGCTCTCGCTGGCTATTGTAAAAATATTGAAGTGTCCCTCAATGCCGATGGATCTGTCACCGTTACTGACGATGGACGCGGCATTCCAACTGATGTTCACGAGCGAACCGGCAAGTCTGCCCTCGAAACTGTGATGACTATCCTGCACGCAGGTGGTAAGTTTGGCGGTGGCGGCTATAAAGTATCAGGCGGTCTACACGGAGTTGGTATTTCAGTTGTAAATGCTCTGTCGGACTGGGTTGAAGCTACCATTTGGCGCGACAAAAAAGTTCATAAGCAACGGTTTGAGCGGGGTGTAGCGGTGGGCGAGTTAGAGGTTAAGCCTCTGTCTCCCGTCAAAACTGGCACATCAATGACCTTTATGCCCGATGCCACCATCTTCACCACGGGTATTGAGTTCGACTACAAACTGCTTTCTGGTCGGCTGCGAGAGTTAGCCTACCTTAATGGCGGCGTCAGAATCACCTTCACTGACTACCGCTCTCACTTGCTAGAAGGCGAGGATGTTCATACTGAAGTCTACTTCTATGAAGGCGGCATTCGCGAGTATATCGCTTACATGAACCGCGAAAAGCAGCCATTGCACGAAGAAATTGTTTATGTGCAAGGCGAGCGCAACAACGTTCAGGTTGAGGTGTCGCTGCAATGGTGTTCCGATGCTTATACCGACAACATCATTGGCTTTGCCAACAACATTCGTACTGTCGATGGTGGAACTCACTTAGAAGGATTAAAAGCCGTTCTGACTCGCACCTTGAACGCGATCGCTCGGAAGCGCAACAAGCTTAAAGAAGGCGAACCCAATCTTGCAGGTGAAAACATCCGCGAGGGCTTAACCGGCGTTATCTCGGTGAAAGTTCCTGATCCCGAATTTGAAGGTCAAACTAAAACAAAGCTCGGAAATACTGAAGTTCGAGGCATTGTTGATTCTTTAGTCGGCGAAGTCTTGACTGAGTATCTCGATTTCCGTCCAAGCGTTTGCGACGCGATTATTGAGAAAGCAGTTCAAGCTTACAAAGCGGCAGAAGCCGCACGGCATGCCCGTGAAATGGTGCGCCGTAAGTCGGTTCTAGAATCTTCAACGCTGCCTGGAAAGCTTGCCGATTGCGCTTCGCGCGACCCAGGCGAATCAGAAATTTACATTGTAGAGGGGGATTCGGCAGGAGGATCTGCAAAGCAAGGACGCGATCGCAGATTCCAAGCGATTCTTCCGCTCCGGGGTAAGATCCTCAACATCGAGAAAACGGACGATGCCAAGATCTACAAGAACACTGAAATTCAGGCATTGATCACCGCCCTCGGGTTAGGCATCAAGGGTGAGGAATTCGACTCGTCGCAACTGCGCTATCACCGCATTATCATCATGACGGACGCGGACGTAGACGGTGCTCATATTCGCACCCTGTTGCTCACCTTCTTCTACCGTTACCAGCGCATGATGGTTGATCAAGGCTATGTCTACATTGCGTGTCCGCCGCTTTACAAGATTGAACGGGGTCGAAATCACTACTACTGCTACAGCGATCGCGACTTGCAAACTCGGATTGCAGAATTCCCAGCCAACGCCAGTTATAACATCCAGCGCTTTAAGGGATTGGGTGAAATGATGCCGCAACAACTTTGGGATACCACGATGAATCCTGAAACGCGAACGCTGAAGCGGGTTGAAATTGAGGATGCGGCAGAAGCCGATCGAGTCTTTACTGTGTTGATGGGCGATCGCGTTGCCCCTCGTCGGGAATTTATTGAAACGTTCGGCTCTAAGCTGAAGTTTGATGACTTGGATATCTAAGTATGCTTAGGTAATCGAGGATTCACCCTGTAAGCGAAATAGGTTGACCACCCAAGTCTGAATGAGCCCCCAGTTTTCTGGTGCATGAGCGAGTTTGAGCGGACAATCATCTTCCCGAAAGACCACATCTTTGACCCAATGCAGACGGTTTTCAATGGTCCAATGTCCCCGAATGCCTGCGGCAAACTGTTGAGCGGTCGTGGCTAAGCTAGGGACACGAATTAACCCAACAACAGAAGCAGGAGAACCGAGAGTTCAGCCGTCAACGAGTAGTGTGTGAACAGGCTTAGGCAAGCATCAAGCGATATCGGGCAGTAACGGATGCCTATCGAAATCGTATACGTGATTTCGATGACTGTTTGATGTTGAATGCAGCAGGTTTGTGGAATTTCTATCTTGATGCAGCATAACTGGAAGAAGAATCGGAAAACTTTGTCCTTAAGCCCACTTTATTCCCCAATAAGTCTATTGATTTCAAGGTTTGAGGTTAGGGAAATCCCCTCGCTGGCTTTGTGGTCGATAAATTGCTGGAAGAGAGTGACGATCGACAAACCAGCAGGCTCCGGTTGTATAGTGGCTAATCAATATTGGTTAAGCGTCGAATCGAAATTCTCGGGCGCGATATCCATTTCGATCTCACTGGCTTTGCGTTTAGTAACTTTGCGATTTAGCAACCCATCTAGGTTCTGTTGACCTTTCAGCGAAGTTCAATCAGCAAGGCTGTGAAATAAAC